>JAYEPE010000291.1:0-841 GCA_034723735.1 Campylobacterota bacterium
AAGAATTTCTCCTAAATCACTCCATGCTTTATAGCTATGATGTCGGTACTGAACACTCTTACATGTAAGGATATTGCCTGCATAGTTATGTTCAGATAAATCAGGGTTAATAACTTCAAAGGAGATGATAGGGTCATTTTTACTTTTAAGCCATATAAAGATTTCTTGCATTGATTGAGTTGTAAAGCTTTTCATGCCTGTCATTTTACTATAATATCATCAAAATAAAGGATAGCGATGTTTACAGGCTTCTCAAAACAGGGACAAAATTTTTTAGCTCAGATTGAGCAAAACAATAACAAAGAGTGGTTTGAAGCACATAGAGGCGAGTATGAAGAGACTCTCTTAGAACCATGCCGTGCATTTGTAATGGAGATGGGAGAGCATCTTCAAGCCTTAGAGCCTACAATCAATATTGTCCCTAAAATCAATGGCTCACTTTTTAAAATCTATCGTGATAGTCGTTACCATCGTATCAATCCTATTAAAACACGTATTGGAGTGATTTTTTGGCAAGGTGCAGGCAAGCGAATGGCGAGTTCTTCTTTTTATCTGCATTTTAGCACCAAAGAGCTCTTTTTAGCGGTAGGAATTCGCTCTTTTAAGCCTGATATGCTTAAATGTTATAGGGAGTATATTAAAGTTGATGCTCACAGGGAGGCTCTGCATATAATCCTTGAAAACCTTACATGTAAAGGATATTTAATCCCTGAGAAACGATACAAACGATATCCAAAAGGCTTTAATGAAGATATGCCTTATGCCTATCTCTCTTTGCATAATTGTATGTTCTCATATATGCAGATGAAGCCAAATAAGACATTTTTTACCAAAGAATTTC
>JAYEPE010000291.1:851-9678 GCA_034723735.1 Campylobacterota bacterium
TATGATATTTATGAAGATATGTTTGAGCTACAACAGTGGGTGTATGAGATGACTTTGAGCTTGGAAGTTCAATGACGCTCTACGGTGATCGTGAGAAGTGCTATAAATGTTATCGTCCTATGAGTAGCTGTATGTGTAAATATATAAAAGCTATTGATACAAAAACAAAATTTATTATCCTAATGCATCCCAAAGAGTTTCAAAAGACGAAAAATAATACAGGACGCTTTACCCATCTCTCTTTGAATAATTCAGAACTAATTATTGGGAAATCTTTTGCTGATAATAGACGTGTTCATGAGCTTATAAATGATAAAAATATAAGTGCATATGTCTTATATCCATCAGAAAATAGTGTAAGTTTAAATGCAAAATCCTCTTTACATGTAAAGAAAAAAAATATAATTTTTATCATTGATGCTACATGGTCTTGCGCTAAAACAATCTTACGAGACAGTCCAAATTTAGATGCTCTGCAAAAGCTTAGTTTTGTTCATAATAAAGTCTCTCAGTATCAGATTAAATTGCAACCAGAAGAACATTATCTCTCTACTATTGAGTCAACACTGTCTGTTTTGGAGTTATTAAATGAAAATGCTTATGAAGATATTGAAAAAGAGGCTTTGGAGAATTTTTTAAATCCTTTTAAAGCCATGATAAATTATCAAATAGAGTGTATTAAGAGTGAGGGTAGAGAAATCCGTTATAAAAAATCACACTAATCTGCTACAGTTTTAAGTGTATGCCATTGAAAATTTGAAAAGAAACCGTATTGACGATTGCCACGAACATCATTGAGAGTTTTATCGCAAATTATTCTCATAATATTGCTTGCGCTGTAGCCTTTGATTTTAGGATTGCGTTCATCTTTAGGGGTTGAATAGGTTGCCATATCTAAGATACCGTACATCTTTCCTGAGTAAAAAGGATTTTCAGGGTTACGATAATCAAGTTCATTTTTGCACTCTTGTTCAAAGCCTTTGTCTCTATTGTCAGCTTGATAGCTATTTGCATACAAAATAGTACTAATAAAAAACAATCCATATAATAATTTTTTCATAATTATCCTTTAGAGGTGCCCTTGAGTATGTTATGGTAGCAAAATTGAGTGTAAATTACAATTAGTTATAAGTAAAAAAGATATTTTACATGCTTTTTAGATGTCCGGCAAGATAACCACTAGAAAAACTCCATTGTAAATTATAGCCACCACAAGGTCCATCAAGGTTCATTACTTCACCGCAAAAATAGAGTCCTTTGATTAGCTTACTCTCCATACTCTCAGGGTCAATCTCTTTCAGTGAAACACCACCACGTGTAATCATTGCCATTTTAAAGCCATCGTGACCAATAACTGTGAGGGGTGTCCATGCGAGAGTCTTGATGAGCTTATTTCGTAATGCCCCCTCAACCTTATTAAAACCTAGCTCAGGATTAATACTGCACAATTTACAAAGTTCATAACTTAGCTCATGAGGAAGCAGGGTCTTAGTAAGTTTGAGTATATTTTGATGTGGATTTTTAGCCATCTCTTTTTTAAAATGAACTCGAATCTGCTCTTCATTCATTCCCTTTGTAAGATTTACAAGCAAGGGCACTTCTGTATATTTTTGAAGTAGGGGTGTAATTTCTCTTGCAAAGTCCAAAACAACAGGACCACGAATACCTCGATTTGTAAAAATCAGATCTCCTCTAGCTCTCAATTTTTTTGCTTTAGCTAAATCAACACGCAGTTCAACTTTAGCAATGGTATCCGCGCGGCAGTTTTGAACCCATGTCTCTTTTGTTAGCAGTGGCATCATAGCAGGAAAGGTATCTGTTATCTTATGACCAAGCGAGCTAGCCATTGTATAGCCATCACCATCACTACCGAGTTGTGGATATCCTAGCCCTCCTGTTGCTATGATTACATGTAAGGCAGAAAAAGAGCTATTTTGAGTTTGTACTCCTGAGATATTTTGCTTTACATGTAAGACTTTCTCAACCCGTTCATTACACATTACCTTTACATGTAAGGCTTTCATTTCATCTTCTAATGCATTAATAATGGTGCTTGAACTGTGTGTTATAGGAAAAATACGATAGCCATCAGGTGCATGACTTTCAACTCCTAACTCAGCAAAGAATTTTATAAGTGCTTTATGCTCAAACGCATTGAGTGCTTGACTCATAAAACGACCTTCACGACCAAAACGAGCCATAAAGTCTTCATTAGAAAGTGTATTTGTAAGATTGCAACGTCCGCCACCTGTAGCTTTGAGTTTGCTACCTAGTTTAGGAAGTTTTTCTAAAAGGAGGACTTTTTTAGAAGCTCTAGCAGCAGTAATGGCAGCAATCATACCTGCCGCTCCTGAACCAACTACAATAAGGTCATAATTATCAGTTTGAGGCAATTTGTCTCTTTTTGATGAAATTGTACTTTTAAAAGAGAGAAGAATTACTTAAAGATTTCAATAATGTAATAAAAAAATTAGCTTCTTAAACTTCTTACTTAGGCTACACTTGATAATATACGAAAATAATAGGAGTTTGCTATGATTAAGAAATGTTTATTTCCCGCTGCAGGTTATGGAACGCGATTTTTACCAGCTACAAAGGCTATGCCAAAAGAGATGTTGCCTATCTTGACTAAGCCCTTAATTCAGTATGGTGCTGAAGAGGCTATGGAGGCTGGTTACAATGTTATGGCAATTATTACGGGTCGTGGTAAACGTGCTATAACAGATCACTTTGACCGCTCGTATGAGCTTGAAGATCAGATACAAGGCTCTTCTAAAGAGAGTCTTTTAGGTGAAATACGTAATGTTATTGCAAAGTGTACTTTTACATATACTCGTCAATTAGAGATGAGAGGTTTAGGTGATGCGATAAACAAAGGGAAAGTTCTTGTAGGCGAACAAGACCCTTTTGCTGTTATTCTTGCTGATGATTTATGCGTAAATCCTGATGGTGATGGTGTATTGATGCAGATGACAAAACTCTATGCCAAATATAAATGCTGTATTGTAGCTATCATGGAAGTGCCTGAAGAAGATGTTAGTAAATATGGTGTTATTGAAGGTAATGAGATAGAAGAGGGTGTATATATGGTCTCTAATATGATTGAGAAGCCTGATGTTGATAAAGCTCCTACAAATCTTGCTGTAATAGGACGCTATATCTTAACACCAGATATTTTTGATGTACTTGATACAATAAAGCCAGGAAAAAATGGTGAAATTCAAATCACGGATGCACTGTGTGAACAAGCAAAAAAAGGAATGGTAGTTGCCTATAAGTTTAAAGGCAGACGATTTGATTGCGGTAGTGTTGATGGCTTTGTAGAAGCTACAAATTACTTTTATAATTTAGAAAAATAAAAAAGATAAGAAAGATATAAATGAACGAACATGAGAATCTATGTGATATTATAATTTTTGGAGGTCATGGAGATTTAGCATTTCGCAAGTTAATGCCAGCACTCTATCATCTCTGCCATGATGGATACTTCCATCAAGACACCCGCATCATCACTGTAACTAGAGTGGATATGGACATTGAAGAACACCTCTCTTTAGTAGAAGCTAAATTAAAAGAATTTTTGATTATTGATAAGTATGATGAAGAGAAGTTTAAAAAATTTAAAAAGAAACTGCATGTAGTTACAGTAGATTTAAGTGATGAAGAGAAGTATATTTCTCTTGCTGACATCTTAGCCCAGCACCCTGAGCGTGATAGAATAAACTATCTCTCTACATCTCCCTCTTTTTTTGGAAGTATCTGTAAAGCCTTAAGTAAATATGAATTGATATTGCCAACTAGTCGTGTTGTCTTGGAAAAGCCAATAGGTCGTGATTTGAAGTCATCTCGTGCTATCAATATAGAAGTGCTTAAATATTTTCAAGAGTCTCAGATCTATAGAATTGATCACTACTTAGGAAAAGATACAGTACAAAATATCTTAGCTTTGCGTTTTTCAAACCGTATGTTTATGCCTTTGTGGGATGCTAATAATATTGACCATGTTCAAATTACTGTAGCTGAAAGTGTAGGAGTTGAAGGGCGTTGGGGTTATTATGATGATTATGGCGCTATGCGTGATATGATTCAAAACCATCTAATGCAACTACTCTGTCTTGTAGCAATGGAGCCACCGTGTTCGCTAGATGCAGATAATGTTCGTGATGAGAAAGTGAAAGTTTTACGCTCACTTCGTCCTATGACCCCTGCAGATATACAGCAAAAAACAGTACGCGCCCAATATACCAAAGGCTCTAGCAATGGTGAAGCAGTTCCTGGTTATTGTGAAGGTGATGGTGTGTGTGAAAGTACAACAGAAACCTTTGCAGCAATTCGTGTAGATATCGATAACTGGCGCTGGAATGGTGTTCCTTTTTATATCCGTAGTGGCAAGAGAATGCAAAAGCGAAATTCAGAAATTGTTATACAGTTCAAAGGTGTGCCTCACTCTATTTTTGCAAATAAAGGCGCATGTATATCCAAAAATAAGCTAGTAATTTCTCTACAACCAAAAGAGAGTATTGAACTCAAATTGATGAATAAAATTCCAGGGCTTAGTGAAACAATGCGCTTACAGCAAGTAGAACTTGAACTAAATTCTCCACATAATACTTCAAGAAAACCTGAAGCTTATGAGCGTCTTTTGCTAGATGTTATTCGCTCAAATCCAACTCTTTTTATGCGTCTTGATGAGGTAGAAGCAGCTTGGAAATGGGCAGATGCTATCTTAGAAGCGTGGCAAGATGAGTTGGTGCCCATGAAGCACTATAGTGCAGGCAATGATGGTCCAAGTGCGGCTATTGCACTTATTGCAAGTGATGGTAGAAGTTGGAATGATGAATAATTTAAATCGTTTTGAAAACTCCGATAGACTTAGCGATATATTGAGCCAAAATATTGCAAAAAATCTTCAGGATTCTATAGATAAAACAGGTCGTGCTTCACTGATTGTTTCAGGAGGAAGTACACCAAAGCCCCTTTTTAAAAAGCTGAGTAAAATTGCTATTGACTGGGAAAAAGTAAATATTGGACTCTGTGATGAGCGCTGGGTTGACTCTTTACATAGTGATAGTAATGAAAAATTGCTAAGAGAGCATTTACTTCAAGATAAGGCAAGTAAAGCAAGATTTATAAGTATGTATATTGAAGGTCTAAAAGCAGAAGATGCAAGGCTTACATGTAAAGAAAATATAGAAGCAAATTTATTACCTTTTACAGTTTTAATTTTAGGAATGGGAAGCGATGCCCATACTGCCTCACTCTTTCCAAATAACCCTAAATTAGCTGAAGGCTTAGATTTAAACAGTGAATCTACATGTATCAGTATGCAACCAGATGATGCCTTACATGTAAGAATGAGTCTAACAAGAAAAGCTATCTTAAATGCACAAACGCTCTATCTACATTTTGAGGGCAAGGATAAATATACTGTTTATGAAGAAGCTTTAAAAGGTGATGATATGTTAAAAATGCCAATTCGCTCCATTTTACAACAGGAGATAAAAGATATAGAGGTCTATTGTACATGAATCAAATAATTTTAGATATTACTGAGAAAATTCAAGAGCGCTCTCAAAAGAGTAGAGCAGTTTATCTGAAGCGTATGCAAACTGCAAAAACTCAGAGTGTGAATCGTGAAAAACTAAGTTGTAGCAATCTAGCTCATGCAATGGCACCAATGCAAGAAGATGAAAAAAATTCAATTACTGCTATGCAAACACCTAATATCGCCATTGTTACCGCTTACAACGATATGCTATCAGCTCATGAGCCGTTTAAACTCTATCCTGCACTTATTAAACGTACCTTAATGGATAATGGCGCAACAGCTCAAGTGGCTGGTGGTGTACCTGCCATGTGTGATGGTGTAACCCAATCACAACCAGGAATGGAGCTAAGCCTTTTTAGCCGTGACAATATCGCTATGGGAACAGCTATCGCTCTTTCGCATAATGTTTATGATGGTGCGCTTTATCTTGGTGTATGTGACAAAATCGTCCCAGGACTTCTTATCGGAGCGCTCTCTTTTGGACATCTTCCAGGAATGTTTATTCCAGCTGGCCCTATGCCATCAGGTATAAGCAACGCCGAAAAAGCAAAAATTCGTCAAGAGTTTGCTCTAGGAAAAGTGAGTGAAGATGCTCTTTTGAAAGTAGAATCAGCTTCATATCATAGCAGTGGAACATGCACATTTTATGGAACTGCAAATTCAAATCAGATGCTTCTTGAAATGATGGGCTTGCAGCTACCAAATAGCTCTTTTGTAAATACAAATACCCCACTACGTGAAGCTCTAACTGCCCATGCGGCTAAAAATATCTTAGATATGACAGAGTTTGGCGGCAACTATAAACCTATCGCAGATATTATTAATGAAAAAAGTTTTGTGAATGCAATTATAGGACTGATGGCAACGGGTGGTTCTACAAATCATACTATACACATTATCGCTATGGCAAGAGCCGCAGGAATTGTACTGACATGGGAAGATTTTGATGCTATTTCAAAAGTGACACCGCTTCTTTGTAAAATGTATCCAAATGGTCAAGCAGATGTAAATCACTTCCGAGATGCAGGTGGAATGAGTACGGTTATTTCACAACTTTTAGATGCAGGAATTGCACATCAAGATGTAGAGACAGTTGTTGGTAAAGGACTTGATAAGTTTATAGTTGAACCAGCTCTAGTAGATGGAAAGTTGGCATTTAATGAAGGTGTGAAAATTTCAAAAGATGAGAGTGTTATTTCATCAGTTGAAAAACCTTTTTCACAAGAGGGTGGCTTAAAACTTCTTAGTGGAAATATTGGAAAAAGTGTGATAAAAACTTCAGCTTTAAAAGAGAGTCAGATGCTTATTGAAGCTGAAGCTATTGTTTTTGAATCTCAGGAGTCTTTACAGAGTGCTTTTAAAAATGGTGAATTAGAAAAAGATTTTATCGCTGTTGTTCGCTACCAAGGTCCAAAAGCCAACGGTATGCCAGAGCTTCATGGCTTAATGCCTCCTCTAGGTGTTTTACAAGATAAAGGTTTCCAAGTAGCGATAGTTACAGATGGTCGTATGTCAGGTGCTTCGGGAAAAGTTCCCTCAGCTATTCATATGTCGCCAGAGGCCTTAGCAGGTGGAGTTTTAGCAAAGATACATACAGGAGACATGATACGTTTTGATGTAAAGAAAGGGGAATTGATGCTTTTAGTGGATGATTTAGATGCACGCAGTATAAAAACTCCAGACTTACATGTAAACCAATACGGTTTTGGTCGAGAACTCTTTGTTTCAGTGCGTCAAAGTGTAAGTAGCGCTCAAGAGGGTGCTTGTTTGTTTGATATTGCAGGGGAGGAGCGAACATAATGAATGCCTTACATGTAATGCAAATATCACCTATCGTTCCCGTTATAGCACTTGATAGTGTTGAAGATGCCTTACCTTTGGCAGAGGCCTTATTAGAAGGTGGAATTGCTCTTATGGAAATCACACTTCGAACAGAAGCAGGACTGAAATCCATAGAGACTATTGCAAAAAATATGCCAGAAATGAACGTTGGTGCAGGAACTGTTATCAATGCTCAAGGTTTTAAAAATGCAGTAAATCATGGTTCACAATTTGTATTTAGCCCAGGTATCAGTGAAGAGTTGATGCAAACTTCAAGAGACTTAGATATTGCACTTATTCCAGGTGTGGCAACTGCTTCAGAAGTGATGTTAGCGCAAAACAGTGGTTTTGAGTACTGCAAACTATTCCCTGCAACTGTAGCTGGCGGAACATCTGCACTTAAAGCTTTCTCAGGTCCTTTTGCAGCTATGAAATTTTGTCCAACTGGTGGAGTGAATTTAGAAAATCTAAATGATTTTTTAACTCTAAAAAATGTTCTCTGTGTTGGTGGCAGTTGGATAGTACCTCATCAAGCTATCAAGGATAAAAACTTTAAAGAAGTTACACGACTTTGTAAAGAGGCGATTAGTATCATAAGATAGGGTTTTCTCTGCGTGATAGAGTGAGTCTCTCATCTAAGCCTAGCTTAAAAATGCGAAGTGTAGTCACTAATTGGAGTGTCTTAATTTTTAAGATATTTATCTAGCCAAGGTATAAGAGCTTGTAGCACGAGAGAGTGTTGCTCCACCACCTGTTGAATGTCCCATTAAAGCAGATTTTTTTGTGATATGTCCTGCAATAATAGTATTTGACGTATTCATTAATTCATTGCGTAGAGAGAGAATATCATTACTATAGCTGTCAATATCAATACTCAATCCTCCTTGTGTTGTTAAAAAAGCCAATATATATCCTTGTGCTACTAAAGCTTCCCATAAATAGCGATAATCACCATAAGCTTGTTGATAGCCATGCGCAAAAATAATAAGTGGAAATTTGCTATTAACAATAGTATTATTGGACTCACACGGATAAAAAATTTCAGCACTAATCAGATAATTACTTTGGTTGAGATCACGAAAATGAAGATGCTCCTGAGCAATAGCATAAGTTTTTCTTGATTTTTCAGCATTACATCCATTTAAAAATATAAAAAACAGTAGAAAAATGAAATATAGAGTCAGGTTTATTGGTCTCATAGTGAAAGTAGTGTAGCATTATTGTGATTGAAGTTTGCTAATAATATAATGTGCACCTCTTTTGAAATTCTTGATTAAAATAATTTTAAAGCATTGTGTTTGCTATAATGCTATTCTTAATTTACAAATAGGGTAAATAGATGCTAGCTATTCATTATTTTACAAGTAAACGGATATTATGAAAAAAATTTTAATTATTGGTGATGGTGTTATTGGTGCACACTTTATTGATCGTGTGATTGATACTTATACGAGTGAA
>JAYEPE010000292.1:0-1869 GCA_034723735.1 Campylobacterota bacterium
TTCGACGGCAAAACCAGCCCGTTTCTTTTGATTCTGCCCATATTCGCATTTTTCGGCATCCGCAGGGAGCCCGGACAGCAAAGAACCGAAAAATACTTGATGCTTTTTTTCTCGGTTCTGTTTCTGCTCTATGCATGTGCCCAGGCCTCCATCCGCATTCGGTACTTCTCGCCCATTCTGCCGCCGCTTGTGGTCCTTTCCATGTTCGGATTATATAATCTTCAGGCAGATATCCTGAACCGAACCGGAGTCATATCCGAACCTTTGAAAAAAATGGTGATTTTCTTCATTATCCTTGTTATGCTCGGTTTAAATATCACCTACATGGCTAACCGGTTCAAAAAGGACCAGCCCCTTGCTTATCTTGCCGGAAAAATTAGCAGAGATGAATATATCCAGACACACAGGCCTGAGTACGCATCATTTCAATACGCAAATGATAACCTTGGAAAACAGGCCAAAATTTTAGGCGTATATCTCGGCCATCGGGGCTACTATTCAGACCTGCCTATTGAATTCAGTATTAATATATTGCAGGATTTTACCCTAGGTGCTGAATCTGGCAAAGAAATGGCTGAAACGCTATACCAAAAAGAATTTACTCACTTACTGGTAAATTTTAAGCTTTACAATCAAATGGTAAGTCGGTATAGTATGGGTGAAAGAAAGGTGCTGAAAGAGTTTTTCAATAATTGGACAGTTAAGGCTTTTTCAAAAGATGGATACGGGCTATTAACTTTGAAAAACAAAAAAAGTCAAAAGAGTCGCTGAATGTTTAGGCAATGAAAGAGTTGGCTATTCACCCTTCGGTTGAGACCTGACCCCTGTGTGTGTATAAGATGAAACAACGAAGAGAAAATAACATGATGAAACAAAAGAAGCAGAATATAGAAGGTTCAAGTGGACAGCCAGCTTTAAACGGTGGGTATTTGTATATCTACTTAGAAGATGAGCTATTGTATATAGTTAGCATACCTTCACCAAATCTTATGGGTGAGAATAGTTCTCAAAGTACTGTGGAAAATTATGATGAGTTTGAAGACACCAACGGCAATGAGTATTCTATAGCTGTTTTTTCCTCTATGTATGATATTCAGTGGTATCTATACACCTACCCTGAAGATGAAAAAACAGTACAAAAAATACGCTATGAGGTAAAGTACAATGAGTACTAGAGCGTATCAAGAGTTTGTATCAAACATGCAAAAGATAAGGCAAAGAGCACAAGAAAATGATACATACCTAAATAATCTGCTTTTTGCCAACTTGGTGACATGTTTTGAAGTGTACTTGTAGTCTGTGTTTGAAGATCTTTTGCGACAAGATAAAAAACTTCTGGAAAAGCTAACAGAATCAGGTAAGTACAAAAACAACAAAATGACTCTTAATAAAGCATATAAAGTTGACATGGATGAGTACCTCTTAGCGATGGTGAAAAATATCGTTTTCCATAATCTCTCTAATGTAGAGCCGCTTTTTAAGGATGTGCTTCATGTGAATATCAAATATAACACAGATGAAAAGATACTCAAAAGCATAGATAAAAGACATGATATCGTCCACCGAAACGGTAAAACAAAAACAGGGGAAATGATAGAAGTCTCATATAGTGAACTTGAAAACACAATAAGCACATTTGATAAGCTGTTAAAAGATATAGACTCTCAGATAATCACAAAGCATGGAGGAAATTAAAATGGCAAAAAGAATTTACTCACTTACTGGTAAATTTCAAGCTTTTCAATCAAATGGTAAGTCAGTATAGTATGGGACAAAAAAAGGTCCTGAAGGAATTTTTCAATAATTGGACAGTCAAGGTATTTTCAAAAGATGGATACGGACTATTGACTTTGAGAAATAAGTAGTTTG
>JAYEPE010000293.1:0-1860 GCA_034723735.1 Campylobacterota bacterium
TGATGAAGGTGTCATTCGTGCCTTGTATAGAGCTTCTCAATCAGGTGTCAAAATTGAATTGATTGTTCGTGGTATCTGTGCTCTTAAACCGGGTATCAAAGGGGTAAGTGAAAATATTCGTGTTATCTCAATTATTGGAAAATATCTTGAACATGCTCGTGTTTTCTATTTTAAACACGCCTCCCCACAACTCTATTTTTCAAGTGCAGATTGGATGACACGCAACTTGGCACGTCGCATAGAACTGCTTACGGCTGTTGAAAATGAGGAGCTTGCTAAACATCTTATGCAACTCTTACAACTACAATGCTCTGACAATGTGCTAGCGCATGAACTTCAAAGTGATGGCAGTTATATTAAAGTCAAAGGCGATACAGATAAAAGTATCAATAATCAAGACCTCATAGAAAACTATGTTGCCAAAGTTCAAAAAGCAGTTAAAAAAGAGAATCCTTCTCAAATACAACTCTTAACAAATAGACTTTTTAAGGATAGCTAAATGATATACCCCTATAAAAAATGGATGCCTAAACCACCAAGTAGTACTTGGATTGCAGATTCAGCTGATGTAATTGGCAATGTTACGCTAGGAGAGAATGTCTCTATCTGGTTTGGATCTGTCGTTCGTGGTGATGTTCACCGTATTATTATTGGTGATCGCACTAGTATTCAAGATTTAAGTATGGTACATGTAACACATTACAAAAAAGAAGATATGAGTGATGGAAACCCTACTATTATCGGTAATGATGTGACAATAGGACACCGTGTTATGTTGCATGGTTGTACGATTGAAGATGCTTGTCTAATTGGTATGAGTGCTACAATTTTAGATGGTGCAGTTATTGCAAAAGAGTCTATTGTAGGAGCGGGATCACTCGTAACTAAAAATAAGAAATTTCCTCCCCGTTCTCTGATCATGGGAAGTCCTGCAAAAGTGGTTCGAGAGTTAAATGATGAAGAAGTTCAAGAGCTTTACAACTCTGCGACTCGTTATGTTGAATTTAAAAATGGGTATCATAATCAGTAAGGAATCAAACTTTAAACTTCGCATAAATTGGATTGTGATCAGATAAACCTTTTGTATCTATACTGTTTGCTTCTAAAAGTTCAAGACCTCTATAGAAGATATGGTCAATCGGAAATGAAAATATTTGTAGGAGATGTTTATCATTTTTTATCTTAGCTTTTTGGAGTGAAAACTCTTTTTTAAGTCTCTCTAAGCTATTCATCCTTTTACAATTCCAGCTATTAAAATCTCCAGCAATTATAAATGCTCCCTCATAATTTTTTAATTTTTTCTTGAAGTTTGATAACTCTAGCTCAAATATATCATGAGTAACAAAGTTAATTGCATGTAGGTTTAAAACATATAATGTTTGGGTATTATGAAGGGTATGTTTTGTTAGTAGAGCACTTTTATGAGTAGTAAAACCCAACTCTTTTTTGCTGCTTAAGAGATTGTCTATCTTGTCAAATGAGACTTTACAAGCACTAAGAACTCCAAAAATATTTTTAGTGGTTTCTATATTACTTGCAAGAGCATAGGAGTAGTTATGGAACATAAATTTAATATATTTTGGATATTTCACCTCTTGCAATAGAAGAAAATCACTTGGGTACTCTTCTAGCAACTTCTCTAAAAAAAATTTAAACTCCTCTTCTTGATTCTCCTTGTGAACATTCCAAACAAGTAAAGAAAAAGTTTCATCAAGGCAATTATCTTGATGTTCTAGTTTTTTTGGAAAAGTAATTGGCATTAACATCTAGTACCTCCCAATAGTCTAAGAGTACTATTATTTCACAAAGTGTATTAAAATTTGGACTGGAGTCAAGATAGGCATATATAAAAATATTTTT
>JAYEPE010000294.1:0-1841 GCA_034723735.1 Campylobacterota bacterium
AAAATATGTTAGATTATAAGGTTTTGATTCAACTATACATTTTCGATATTATGTAGCAAACGCACAAGACTTCAATCGTAAAATCAGCTAAAATTTTCCCATATTAAAAGAAAGGGAAACAATGGCAGAAACACACGTACTATTGGCACTTACAAAGAAAAGAGCAGAGGTGTCAGGGGAGATAAAACACTATGAAAAACTTCTCAAACAATCCAAAATCAACTTACAATCCATAGACCAGACCATACATATCTTTGATGATAGCTACGATTTGAGAACTATAAAGGCTAAAAGAGTACACAAAGAGCGGTATTTCAAGACAGGAGAAGCCAAAGTGTTGATACTTGATGTGCTAAGGACAGCTAGAGAGCCACTAAGTACAAATGATATTGCTAAAAAATTAGCTTTCAATAAAGGGATTGATGATAATGAGAATTTTCACTTAGAGCGTTTTAAAAAGATGGTCTTTGCTTCACTTGAAAGATGCGAAAATAGTGGCTTGATCAAGCGTGTCGGCAAAGATGGATTATCTGTTTTGTGGCAGATAAAATTCTAAGCGCCTAATCTCTCAGCTACCCTCTTATTTCCTTGCCAATATCCACAGAACTCATTAGAGACTGAACGACCTAAACATCTTGTGAGAATATCATTTGCTATTTCTCCGTTGTTTTTTCTTCGAGTATCTTCTCGGTATGCGATTTCATTGGCATAATTTGAAAGATAAAGCGGTGATAATCTATGACATTGGCCGTATTGCATTCGTCTAAATCTAGCGTTATAACTTTCACTTTGATTATTGTTCTCTCCGTTCTTACCACGGTATTCTATTTGGTGATTAACTCTTTTCATATCATAAAGCGCGTGTAAATCGTCATACGCTGTCGCTTCATCAGCGTGTAGCTCTGAACCTCTTTCAATATGGCTTTTTACAATATTCCCAATATAAAAAGTATTTTCAGATTTAAGTACAAAAGTTTTGGTTTTAACAGCCCCAATTTTTTTATCCCAGATATTTGCTCTTTGTCTCAGTGAGACCACCACTCTTTTATTAGGGTGGTTTATTTTTCTTCTATCAATACGATCAGCTATAGCGTTTACTTGTCTGGTTTTTCCACCTACATACACACCATCAATTTCGCATACGCCTGTAAGCATTTCATTTTCATTATCATCACGTAATGACTCTCTGATCTTATGAGAAAGTATCCATGCTGTTTTATATTGCACATCTAAATCTCTTGAAAGCTGTAAGGCACTTAGGGATTTTACAGAGTTGGTAAAAATAGCAATAGCTAAGAGATATGTTTTTAAAGGCATTTTATGATTTGCAAACAGAGTACCGCTTGTCACGCTAAAAGTGTGAAAACAGTCCTTACATCTGAACTGCTGTCTTGCTTTAATGTTATACGGTTTTCTCATAGAGCCACAACAAGGGCATATTGGCTCACCATTGGTTTCAGACCATCTAACATGTTTGAATATTTCAAAGATTTCATCTTCGCTCATCATGGCTATTTTAACGATAGATAAGGTTCTTGCGTTTGCTGATAGCAGGAAATGTTGTGCCATTTGTGATCCTTTATTATACTATCTTATATTTTATACAAATTCATCATTTATGATTAAAAAACTGACATATTGTCATGATTTTGGTATAAATATTTTATAGAAATAAAAGATATCAAGCCTTGTAGAACATATACAAAAAGAGAGGTCTTACTATGGGCGATGAGTTTGACAATCTGGAAGACTACGAGAAGCAAGAGCTTCTTAAAAGCTAATTTGTGCACTTGCTACATAATATCGGAGGTTTGCAGCCCATAAATATGTACCCTCCCATA
>JAYEPE010000295.1:0-9478 GCA_034723735.1 Campylobacterota bacterium
GGAAAAACCTCTTTCATCTTAGCCTCATTCAAAGATCCGAGTATCACCCCCTCAACTACCAACCCTTGGAGTAAAGAGGCCATCAAAGCCTACACGCTCAAACATCCGAGCCTCACCTACCATCGTAAAGGATTTGACGTGTTTGAAAACCAAAAAATCGATGATGAGATCACCTATACTATCACCGACTACAATAAGAAGTTTTTTGATGAACCCATCGGCAGTATGTATAAACTCTCATCCAAAGAAGAGGACGGTGGTCTGTATCGCTGGTCACAGTTTTCACCCTTTGTGCCCAACCATGTACCTAAAAAGAGAGCTGACAAGATTGTCCATAGTATTGAAGGCATCCAAGAGATCACAACGCCCGCTGGCACCTTTACATGTACAATTCTCAATCTCGATGCCGATGGCGAAATCATCAAAGCATGGATGATCAACGACCGCCCCGGTGTTTATGCCAAATACATGAACATGACTGCAAGCTTCACCTTGGTGAAATGAGAAGATTGAGATTAGCTCACGTTTTTCTCACATATGATGGCATACATGTACTTATCCAACAGGCAGCCCTAGTTCTCAAATAATTGCAATTGATGGAGATTGTCCAAGAATCTATTTTGCAGAAGCTGGCGATGTCAACAAACTTGTCAGCGTGGAGCAATGGGGAACACAAAAATGGGAATCAATTATGGAAGGCATGTTTAAAAATGCAGTAAAGAGGTTTGATACATATTCATGAGTATGCTTTAGATGAGAATTTAACAAAAAAATTGAACAAACTCTTCTAGCTCAATCCTAGAAGTCCTATAGCTATTGATTAGCGCCTCTTTATCTTCATACCCTAAAGCAATCCCACAAAGTAGATGTTTATCATCTGAAATACCTAAAGATTCTTTCACAATACTAGGATACTGAGCTAATGCGGCTTGGATACATGTAGAGAGTCCAAGTTCTGTTGCCATGAGTACGATAGATTGTAAAAACATGCCATAGTCAAGATATGAACCTTTTTCTAAGCTCTCATCTATGAAAAAATACAGTACTACGGGAGCATCAAATGCCGTATAGTTTTGCGCCCACTGCTTATGTTGTCTCTCTTTCTCTTCTCTATGGATACGAAGGGTTTTATACATCAACAAGCCTGTATTTCGCCGTCTTGATTTATACGGTTCTTTCCATGTTAAGGGATAGTACTGATAATCCATAGGCTCTTCATATTCAGTATCAAAAGCATCAAGTAGTTTTGTCTCAATACTAAGCTTTACTTTTGCACTCACTACACAGACCTGCCACGGTTGCATATTTACCCCCGATGGGGCATGCTTGGCATGTTCTAAAATAGAGTTTATTTTCTCTTGTTCTACGGGTTTTTTGAGATAAGCTCGTACTGATTTTCGCTCTAATAATGCTTGTGAAACTTTCATAATTTAGGCCCTTATCTTCATATAACTTTTCTTAGCAGTCAAAACTATAGCTCCAACGAAATCCAGATGCTTTTTCGGCATTATGCCTCCATTTGTCGCATCATATTTAACTCTTTTAAGAGCTCTTCACAGTTTTTAGTTTCAATACTTTCATCTTCTATAGCATTTTGAATATCTAAAAAATTTTCATGAATAGCAAGAAGTCCATTACGCTCTTCTTGCATCTCAGGAGTAATTTCATTTTCATTAGCATAATCATTCATCTGTTTTACAACACTCTCAACATCTTTAATAACATGATTTGTAAGTAAATCATAGAGTTCTTTACATGGGGTCATAGCTTTTGCCTTTAAATTTTAAAAGCAGAGTAATATAAACAGACTAACAAAAAGCTAAAATTTAGGATAAAATAACTTTTAAACAAAAGGAAATATTTTTGCAACACTTAATAGAACTACTTAGCAATCCATGGATTATTACGCTTATTGTCATAATATTTTTTGGTGAGTATCTGCCTTTTACTAAAACACTCTGGCAAAAAATGGGTGCACTCTTTCATGCTTTTGCTCAGTGGTTTATTCAGAACTATGAAAATAGACTCTACTCAAAAAAAGATGCAAAAATCACTGATAAAAAAGTCTATCTTAAACTAAACAATATATTTGCTCGTATTATTTTCTTTGCTATCTCAACTGTTATTGTTATCTTTCTTGAAATCTTTTGGGAACTTGGATTTAAGGGAATTACACGCTTCTTAGAGAGAAGCAGCTTCGCCCTATACTCAGAAAAAGCGATAAAACAGTTACCATCTTGGGCTGTTTTAATACTTTTTAGTCTCCCATTTATCTTTATGGAGCTCTTAGGTATTTTTGCACTTGGAGCCTTTGTTGCCGGGCAGTTTTGGTTTGGCGTTGGTCTCTATATCGTAAAAGTACTCTTCTTTATTCCTGTTCATTTTATCTTACATGTAGGCAGAGAGAAACTACTAGCAATTGCATGGTTTAAGCGCCGATATGAGATGATTACTGCTACTTTAGAGTGGTTTAAAACATCGCAGACCTATATCAAAGTACATAATATTTCTCAAACTATAAAAGCCTATGTTGATGCGATAAAACAGATGTTTACACGAAGCATCACGCTCTTAAAAAAAGCTTTTAATCATACAGATACCCTCTCACCTGAGTGTGAAGAGATACGACAAGAAATCTTAGCAAGAAAAGAGAAAAATTTATCCACTCATACTCTTTATGAAAAGTTTTTTAACTGTCTGGATTCCCATCTGCAAGAGTCTAAAAAGAGATCATGAAAAACAGACCTGCACTTGTTATCCTTACTAGCATTTTTCTTATTGTTATGATTATTCATCTCTTTGGATGGTGGGAAGCTTTAGGACTTATCTTCTTAAAGTTTGGATTAGGGGCAAATATTGCAGGGGCAAAGACCTTTGCTCATGCAATTATCAAAGTTGGCGGTAAAAAGGCACTCGCTCTTGCCACAACTGGTATGTTAGCTAAACGCCATATTATAGATATTTTTTCAAAGTTTTTCACTGAACATTCAGTAAATCGTTACAAAAAAAACCTTATCAATGTTATCAAGAAAAAACTAGATGAACTCCTCCATTCTCCCCCTTTACAACGTATTCGCGCCTTTGGTGCCACCTTACTCTCTATCCCTATAGTCTATTTTTTCTGGACAAAAGTTTTAGGTACTGCTATACAGAAATTTGTTTATGCCCTAGTTGTTCCACTCTTTTCTATGCTTTGGAATTTACTAAGTGCTGGTTTTAACATTCTCTCCTTTATCTTCAAAGTTTTGATGCTAAATGTATTTTTTGACGCACTGTCACATTACTCTTGGGGTAAACAAATTCTTTCTCTTATAGATGCTTTTCTTGCTTTAATTGGAAAAGTATTTTCTCTTTTTAATACTCTTTTAGAATCTATAGGACTCCACCCAAAACGCTGGCTAATAAGACTCTCTCAAAAATTCAACCGCTATCTTGAAAGTATTTTAGATAGCGGTTTAAGTCATATCGAAAAAGTGCAAAACAGACGAGACCGCTATATAAATACTATTGAAACCATCTCTGTACAAAGATTTTCATATATGCAGAAAAAATCAGAAAAAAAGCTCTCTTTTTGGAGACAAACAAGAAATCTCTATCAGAAAAAGATATTAAAAAAGAAGGGATTTAGAGAGATCAGAGCATTAAGACAAGAGCAGAAAAGTATTCGAGAAGAAAAAACTGTTAGCTATATGCGAAAAATTAATTTTCAAAAAAAACGAGAGAGAATTTCGTTACAATTACCCTTTAAATAAAAGGATTTCACTCAATGTTAAAATACTCAACACTTATACTCAGCCTACTTTTTTCTTCCACTCTAGCCACTGAAAAACCTGAGATTCAGCAAAAAGAAGTTGATTTAAGCGCTTTTCAAAATCAAGAGGTTCTTAAACATGCTCAAGCAGAACTCTCCAAAGGTCTTCCTAAAAAAATCGACCCATATACAACTTTAATATCCGTCACCACGAAAAACTTTACACTTATCTATACTTATGAAATTAACACAGGTTCTAAAAGTGATGAAGCAGTTCAAAAAGAGGATCATGCACGTATGAAAAATGCTATTACTCAGGGAACCTGTCGTACATCAACACGTTTTTTAGAGAGTGGAATTTCACTCTCATACCTCTACAACAGCGAAAAGTCTAAAGTAAAGCTTTTTCAATTTGATATAAGCAAAAAAGATTGCCCTAACTTGTAAACGCTATAATTGCAATTATATTACATGTAAGGACTCCTAATGAGCCAAACCATTACAGAAAAAATCTTCTCTGAGCATGTCGGTCGTGACGTATATGCAGGGGAAATAGTTCGTTCACCTATTGATATGGTTATCGGTAATGATATTACCACACCTATCTCCATTAAAGCTTTTGAAGAGAGTGGCGCCAAACAACTTGCGAATCCTGAAGGATTTTGTATAGTTCTCGATCACTTTATCCCAGCCAAAGATATCGCATCTGCAAATCAAGCACGTATTAGTCGTGATTTTGCTAAAAAATATAAACTGCCTCACTTTTTTGATGAAAAAGATATGGGAATTGAACATGCACTTCTTCCTGAAAAAGGTCTTGTAGGTCCTGGTGATGTGATTATCGGTGCAGATTCACACACTTGTACGCATGGTGCGCTAGGTGCATTTTCAACAGGTATGGGCTCCACTGATCTTGCTTTTGCAATGATTACTGGCGGTAACTGGTTTAAGGTTCCTGAGTCTATCAAAGTTGTTTTTGCAGGCAAACCTAAAGAGTTTGTGAGTGGAAAAGATTTAATTCTTGAAGTTATTCGTCTGATTGGGGTTGATGGCGCTTTGTATCAAACTCTTGAATTTACGGGTGACACAATTAAGCACCTCAGCATGGATGATCGCTTTAGCCTTTGTAATATGGCAATTGAGGCAGGTGCAAAAAGTGGTATCGTAGCTTATGATGCAATTACTGAAGAGTTTTTAGCAGATAAAAACCTAGCACATCCAGCTCGTATTCACTACTCTGATGAGGATGCTTCGTATGTAAAAACATTGCAAATCGATGTAGCTAATCTTGAGCCTGTCATTGCCTATCCATTTTTACCATCAAATGGGCATTCACTCAGCCAAGCGGTAGCCGATGATATTAAAATCGATCAAGCATTTATCGGAAGTTGTACCAATGGTCGTCTTTCAGATTTAAAAATTGCTGCTGAAATTTTAAAAGATCAAAAAGTGCATGAAGATGTGCGTCTTATCGTCACACCAGGAACACAACGCATCTTACGTGAAGCCAATCATTTAGGCTATATAGATATTATTGTTGATGCAGGTGGAGTAGTTTCAAACCCTACTTGTGGCGCTTGTCTTGGTGGCTATATGGGAATTTTGGGAGATGAAGAAGTTGCAGTTTCTACAACAAACCGTAACTTTGTAGGACGTATGGGAAGTCGTAGTTCTAAAGTTTATCTTGCAAACTCTGCCGTCGCAGCAGCCTCAGCCATTGCAGGGAAAATCATAGGCCCTCAATAATCCTCTTATGCCCAATAAAATATTAAACTTGAGGAGTTTTTATAATGACAAGTATTTTAGGTCGCCAACCCGTCAGCAACACATCTTATAAAATACATGCTTATGATGTTCTTTTTAGAAGTGATGACGATTTAGATCATCCTACAAACACTACAATTTCAGCATCTTCTTTAACACGGATTATGAATGATTTTGGACTTGAAAATGTTATTGGATCTTATCATGGCTTTATTAGAGTCGATACTGATTTTTTATCTAAAGACATTGTCTTTACAATTCCAAAAGAGTCCTTTACTTTAATGATTCTACAGTCATCATTTTTAGATACGAACTTACCTAAAGAACTCGAAAAGATTAATAAAGAAGGCTATCAACTTGGACTAAACGATACTGCTGTTACAGCTGAAAATTTTGACTCTATTATTGCTTTATTGCCTTATATCACAAGTGTTAAGATTGATGTTTTACATTCTGATCCTAAATTTTCGCAAAAGCTCATCACAATATTAAAAGCAGAGAAAAAAACAGTCATTGCTTCAAAGGTAGAAACCCATGAGCTCTATGATCAGTATGTGGCACTTGAAGTTGACTATTTTCAGGGCTTCTATATTAAACGTCCTTACATTTTAAAAAGTAGCTCCTTTAGTAGTTCACAAGATCAAATATTTCAAGTATGGAATCTGCTTCACGCTGATGCAGCAACACGTGATATTGTTGATGCACTTGAACGTAATCATGCCTTGACACTCCATTTGATGCAGTTTATTAACTCCTCATTCTTTTCATTTAAAAATAAAATATCTTCAGTGACACAAATTGTTAATCTTTTAGGTCGTAATGCCTTAGGAAACTGGCTTTTATTGCTTATGGTAACAACCAAAAACAAAGATACACGCATCAATCATCCACTGCTTTTGATGGTTATTAATCGCACTGAAATCATGACAAGTCTGCTTAAACTTGTACGCCCAAATGCTGATAGAAAAAGTCAAGAAACTGCTTATCTTGTAGGAATGTTATCTCTGATTCATCTCCTGTTTGAGATTGAACATCGTGAATTTTTACATAAACTTCACATATCAGATGAAATTGAAGAAGCTATGTTTGAAGCCCATGGTTTTTGGGGACAACTCTTAACACTCACCCGTTATATTGAAAATGCAGATACGCAGTCCATTCAAGTTTATATTGAAAAATATGATATCAACATCGATGATATGAATACTGTCATAACAGAAGCCATGATAAAGGTAAATGCCTTTGATGAGATGATGCAAGATATGTTTTAAGTAAAAAGGGTCTTCTTATGGTAAAAATTCTCTTTCCTTTGGTAATGGCACTACTTTTTTTTGCCATTCACTTTCTTGGCTACAGTCGCATCGTTAAACACTTACATGTAAAGCCACAAACACAGACAATTTTAAAGATATTATTGATAATCAATTATTTTGGTATCTTAGCTTATCTTGCCTCACGATACTTTTTGTATATACCTAGCGAACTCTATTTTATTTTTTCACTCTGTATTGGAGTTGGCTTTGTTATCCTCATGGGTATTATTTTCTATGAACTCTTGCATATCATGCAAAAAAATGTTCCCCTCGATAAAGAAAAACGTGCTTTTTTTAAACGTAGCAGTGATATTGGTTTTTTATCTTTAGGTGCAGCATACATGAGCATGGGAGTTTATGAAGGCTCTAAAACTCCTGCACTAACTCATATTAAAGTAAATCAAAATCGTCTCAAAAAAGCTATTACTATTGCTCAAATAAGTGATATGCACATTGGGGGTCTCATTGATCAAGAATTTGTAGCACAAAGTGTAGCGCAAATTAATGCCCAAAAGCCTGATTTAGTAGTAATAACTGGAGATTTAACTGATGCTCCCATCGCCACTCTCAAAGACGCTGTTGATGAGCTTCAAAACCTCAAAAGCCCTCTAGGGACCTTTTATATTGTCGGTAATCATGAATATTTTCATGGTATTAAAGAGACTATTGCTTATATCAAGTCTATAGGCATTACTGTCTTAGAAAACAGTGCTCTTAAGCTTGATGACTTTTATATCTGCGGTGTGTATGATATCTTTGGACATCGTTATGGCTCTTACGAACCTGATATTGATAAAACCATGCAGAGTATTCCCAAAGACGCTCCAAGCCTCCTCCTTGTACATCAACCTCGTTTCTTAAGTGCACTTGGCACACATAAGCCTTCACTTATTTTAAGTGGACATACCCATGGCGGACAAATCTGGCCTTTTGAACATCTTGTAAAACTAGTACAACCCTACGTAAAAGGCTTACATGTAATTGGGAAAAATCGCCATATCTATGTCAATAGTGGCATAGGTTTTTGGGGTCCACCAATGCGCCTTGGTTCACAAGCAGAAATTACTATAATCAAATGGAGCTAAAGTCTATGATAGATATGCACTGTGTTATTTTTGCAGGAGGAAAAAGCTCTCGGATGGGTGAGGATAAAGCACTCTTACCTTTTGGAGAGTATAGCTCTCTCGCAGAGTTTCAGTATGAACGCATGAAAAAAATCTTCTTACATGTAAGTATTTCAACAAAAGATAGTGATAAATTTAGCTTTACATGTAAGACTATACAAGACCCTAAGGATATAAAAACATTTGCTCCAACAGCAGGATTTGTAGCAATGTTTGATGCCTTACATGTAAAGAGAGTATTTGTTCTAAGCGTAGATAGCCCCTTTGTAGATGAGATAACTATTAAGAGGCTGATAGAAGCAGATAATGATACTCTTGACGCAGTGATAGCAAAAACACCACAAGGCACTCATCCTATGTGCGGTATCTACCATTCTAGCTTACATGTAAGCTTTCAAGAGATGCTAAAAAATGACAATCACCGCCTAGGAAAATTACTCTCTATAAGTAAAACAAAATATGTTTACTTTGAAGATGAGGCGCCTTTTGCAAATTTAAATCATCCACATGAATATGCAGTAGCTTTTTCAAGGTGTTCTCGTATTTTATAAGTTTTCAATTATCTGAAAAAAAATCTAGCATGTCTAGAAATATTTAAGAGAGTGTCACATTAAACCTAATCTGCTTTTGATCTATAAACTCAACAGTGACATTCTAGAACTGGCTTTAGTTCATGTGAGAAATCATAATTTAAATTAAGGTTTGATTTTTAAAAAAGTTGTTTTGACAAGTTTAGGTGGTATACTTTTTATTTAGCAGTAAATAGAGAAGGAACAAAAAATGACTCAAGAACGTGAAGGCGAACTACTAATGTTAGGTCTAGCCCTGCTTGAGAGCTGGTTTCCTATACTTTCTATTATGGCTATGTCGTATGTAGGTGCTTTACATACCTTTACATATTCACTTCTTATTGCTTTAGTATTTTTTATCTTCTTAATGTGGAAACGAAAGCGTTTTAAGGAACTGAAAAATAGAGATGCTTACAAAGACTTACTTCTTACAAGTTTCTTTATCACTTTACTTTTTACTCTAGTTTTTATAGGTATGCGATACACAACAGCGGGAAATATGGCAGTTATAATCTTTTTACAGCTTCTTTTTTCCTATCTTTATTTTAATGTATTTGGGAATGAAAAGATGGATGCCTCACATCTCATTGGGGCAATTATTATGGCCATAGGTGCTTTAATCATTCTCATTCCTGATGAACTTATCTTTAACAAAGGCGACTTGCTTATCTTAATAGCCGCTGCTATTGCCCCTATTGCTAATCTTTATCAAAAAAAAGCACGAAAATTTTGCTCTGCTGAGACGATGTTAGGCTTCAGAACCCTTGTGGGACTTCCTTTTATCGCTTTAATGGCGTATCTTTTTGAGCCTAGTGTGAGTTATGAAGCTTTTATGTCCGCTCTGCCGTATATCTTGATTATTGGCACGGTCATCTATGTTATTTCTAAAATTATGTGGGTAGAAGCCCTGCACCGCATATCCATTACCAAAATGTCTGCCATGATGGGACTTGTTCC
>JAYEPE010000296.1:0-1826 GCA_034723735.1 Campylobacterota bacterium
TCAAGTGCTGAGTTACCATACTTCTTGTTTTTACTTAAAAGCACTTGTTTCAATTCATCTAAGACACTGATTATATCCTTTTCAAAACTGGTTATAACTCTACCAGAACATTCTCCGCTTGGATGAGTTAGATTATGTTCCCACCCATCTCTCGGTTGCACTAGCTTATTCTCTTCTATAAATGCACCTACAAGCTCAGCCCATATTGCCGCATCATGATGAGAGCTTGCTGTTACTTCGCAATCTCTACTTGTTAACCACCCTGCAAAACCATATAATGCTTCACTTGCTATCATTTTATCACTCATTTGTTTTCCTTTGCTTTTGCTATACGATCTTTTAGAAAGCTTCTTACGTTTTCTTTACGTTTAGCTTCTTTTAATTTGGATTTAGAAATAGTTTTTTCTTTAATCACCTTTTTGCTTTTGTCACGCGTCTTTTTTATTTTTTCTTTCTTGATCACTGGAAGGGGTACACGATAGGATTTAGTGCCAAACAACTCATTAAATCGAGTATCCAACCTAAGAGCGGAGTCGCATATTGCTTTAAAGTGCTCCTTAGACATCTCAATATTGCCCAAAGAGGGTTGAGGATGCTTCAAAAATGCTTTAAAAGCTTTCTCCGGTACAAGATTACTAAAAGCATTTACAAGCTCTACAATTGTATCCTCTGGGATTGTGTTACTACGTTCTTTTGCCAGTTCACCCCAAACTTCACTTACATCTTTGGAAATCTTCCAATACATTTCCGGATCTTTCTTATTGAACACTTTCATTCCAAGATTTACTTGACGATCAAGCAGTTTGTAAAAATCACTTTTGTCATCCATCGCTTTTAATGCGCTTCCAATACATGATGCAACAGCAAACATTTTTTGTGTTGACCTATTCATTTATTTTCCTTTTTCCAGTAAGAATGAGCTTCGTTCCACAATGTCCTCATCCTTGATATGTATTAGCCTTGCTATCTCGTAGGCTTTCAATATGGCTTTTCGTTCAGCTTCGGACGAAGCCATAGCTAAAACTCCCCTATACCTGGACATCCTTTCTTGATGCAGTCTTGACACAATACTTTGTTCAGTTCGCATCACATCAAACCTAAAACAAACTCAGAGAACCTAATGCCCAATGCGATTGACACATACACAACAACAGTAAGTGTAAACAAAGCAATAGATATGGCCAATACTTGTGCTATGAACTTCATATGGCAGCCTCCCCTTTCACAGTGATATAACGATTGTGTTGACCGCCATGAGTCTCAGCAGATAACACATCAAGATCAACACGATTAATATAAACCTCTGTATCCTTCTCAAACTTTGCTACTAAATGTTGTATTTCTAGCTCCAACGCACTCTTCATATCCTTAACTTCTTTTACATTCATCTTTTATCCTAATTTCCCTTGTTTTCATAAGCCGCACTTTCGTATAGCCTTCTTTTAAATACTCCAGAGTCATTTTATTATCACCCACTGTCTCTACATAATATCCATTTGGTGATCTCCAAACAATAGTGTACATTTTAACTATCATTTTTATTTCCCTTTAATATAGCTAATCATTAGAATGCTTGTCCAAGGAATAAAGAAAGTTCCATCTTTATCACTTACATCAATTCCTATATCATTTGTAAAATTAACAGTCCCACTTTTCCAATCATCAAATCCGTGTACCGAGTATCTAATTTCTTTCATCTTTTATCCTTTATTTCAGTTTCTAAAGCTCGTTTCCATTTCCAATATTCATCTGTCTTGTCTCTTAATTCGTCATGTAAAGTTCTCAACCTTTCCATGAAACTACTTCTGTCCCATTCATGGTTACAC
>JAYEPE010000297.1:0-1817 GCA_034723735.1 Campylobacterota bacterium
GTGATAAAAAGTAATACTTTGCACTATCTATAAGTTCATAAGCTAAATCTGTTTTATCTACATAAAGATAGTTCTCTTTTGTATCTCTGATATTTTCAAAAGTAGTTATTCCAAGGGGTAGTTTTTTTAGCATTGTAGTTCCTTGCTTGCATTATAGCAAATTTATTTTACCTTTTGTGCCACATTAGCACTCTCGAAAAATCGCTTTCTATCACCACATAAAGAAATCTCACAGGCTACTTTCTAAATCTCTTAAAAATAGTATTAAAATCAAAATCCAATTCACATTGAGCTAAGTTTCCAATCGGAATCCATTAAAATATCAACTATTTCAAAAGCTCTAATAATTCATCTCCGCTAAACTTCACATCATCTTTTTGCCCATCTTTTTCATAGATACTCTCTTGGATGGCTTTTTTTCTCTTTTGTAACTCTAATATTTTCTGTTCTATGGTATTTTCTACTATAAGCTTATAGACAAAGACTGCCTTCGTTTGACCTATACGGTGTGCTCTATCTGTTGCTTGGTTTTCTACTGCAGGATTCCACCACGGGTCGTAATGGATAACTGTATCGGCTTCTACAAGGTTAAGCCCTACGCCTCCTGCTTTGAGTGAGATTAAAAAGATTTGCGCATCGCCTTTTGTGAAGTTCTCAATGGCAGTTTCTCTATCTTTTGTGGAACCAGTGAGTTTGGTATAGCGTATCTTTTTATTTTTTATCTTCTCTTCGATGATAGCCAGCATAGATGTAAATTGAGAAAAGACTAATATCTTTCTATCTTCTGCTAACAACTCTTCAGTAAGGTCTAAAAAGAGTTCTAATTTTGCAGATTCTTGAATTTTTTGAGCCTCTTCAATTTTGAGCAGACTTGGATCACAGCAAACTTGTCTTAGTTTTAAAAGTGCATCTAAGATAGTGATATGTGAAGAGTTTAAACCTTTTTTAGAGACAGCTTCTTTTACTTTTTCTTCCATTGTAATGCGTATGGATTCATAAAGTTTTGACTGTTTATTATCAAATTGAGTGTATTTGATGATTTCAGATTTTGCAGGGAGTTCGTGGGCAACCCTCTCTTTTGTGCGTCGTATCATAAATGGTTTTACACGCTTATTGAGTAAGTCTTGACGTTTGAAATCGTGCTCTTTTTCTATTGGAGTTTGGTAAAAATTTTTGAAGCTACTGAGCGTATCTAAAAAACCTGGCATTAAAAAACTGTAAATACTCCAAAGTTCTCCTAGATGATTTTCTATCGGTGTTCCACTTAGGGCAAGCCGATATTCACTATGCAAGGCTTTGATTGCTACTGCCATTTTTGTTTTTGGGTTTTTAATTTTTTGTGCTTCATCTAAGATAACATAGAGAAATTTCTGCTTCTTAAACTTAGCCTCATCTCTTTGCATAAGTGGATAGGTACTCAAAATCACATCATATTGGGATATTTTTTCAAACTTACTATGACGCTCAGAGCCATGTAAGATTAGATAAGTTAAATTGGGTGTAAACTTTTTAATCTCATTTTTCCAGTTAGCGATAAGAGAGGTTGGCATAATAATCAAAGAGGGTTTACTCAGGAATTTTTGCTCTTTTAATCGTGAGAGATGCGCCAAAGTCTGAATTGTTTTTCCAAGACCCATATCATCCGCTAAAATACCTCCAAATTTAAACTCATACAGAAAATTGAGCCAATTTAAGCCCTCTTGCTGATAGTCTCTAAGGCTTGCATTAAGTGCCTTGGGTGGCTTGACTTTTTTGACACCCCTAAAGTCTTTTAATTTTTTCGAAAGTTCTAAAATATCTTTGGAGCCTTTCCAAAT
>JAYEPE010000298.1:0-1816 GCA_034723735.1 Campylobacterota bacterium
TCTCTTTTTCATGGTGCTCATATTGTTGTGGGAACCCCTGGACGTTTAATTCAGCATATCAGTGAAGGTACGATTAACTTAAACAATATGAATACTTTAGTCCTTGATGAAGCAGATAGAATGTTAGATATGGGATTTTTTGATGATATTAAAAAAATCATAGCCAATACTCCTAAAAAACGCCAAACTATGCTTTTCTCAGCCACCTATCCTGATGAGATTATGAATCTTAGCAAAGAGATTCAAAGCAATGCTATCTCAATTCAAACCATAAACCATGACAGCTCTCACAAGATAGTTGAGCATTTTTATAAAACAGACTTTGATGAAAAACTTCAAGCTACGGTAAATATCCTTTCACATTTCAAGCCAGAAAGCACTATCATTTTTTGTAACACTAAAATTAAGGCTCAAGAACTTGCAGATGATTTACAAGCTCAAAACATTGACGCTTTAGCTATACACGGTGATTTAGAGCAGTTTGTTCGCACAGATGTCTTAGTGCAATTTTCTAACCATAGTTGTCCAATTTTAGTAGCTACAGATGTGGCTGCACGGGGGCTTGATGTGAAAGACCTTTCTGCAGTCATTAACTATGACATGCCTCATGATAGCGACATCTATACCCACCGTATTGGTCGAACAGGTCGCGCGGGTAAAGAAGGTTTAGCTTTTTCACTGTATGTTAAAGAAATTACACACGAGACTTATCATAATGACTCACGTATTTTTGAAGATGCTAAAGTTCTTTATAAGACAGACCCAATTAAAATTCTTCCACCCAATATTACTTTAGTTATTGAGGGGGGCAAAAAAGACAAGGTTCGTCCTGGTGACATTCTAGGTGCCTTAACAGCACAAGGCGGACTTGAAGGTAAAAGCATTGGTAACATCGATATATATGACAGACAGAGCTATGTGGCCATAGCACGTGAACATATCGATAAAGCGCATAAACTTATCCACAAAGGAAGACTCAAAGGACGTAATTTTTCAGCATGGATATTAAAATGACTCTTTATGTTGATGGGGATGCCTTTCCTAACCTGCTAAAACCTATTTTACTTCGTGCTATTGAACGTCTGAAAATTCCAACATTTGTCATTGCTAATAAAAAAATCTCTATAGGGAAATCCTTACATGTAAGCTATATGATTGTTGAACAAGGTGCGGATGAGGCTGATCATAAGATTGTTGAGATGGCACAAGAAGGTGATTTAGTGATTACTGCAGATATCCCCTTAGCAGATCGCATTATCTCCAAAAAAGCCCACGCTATTGATCATCGTGGTGAGCTCTATAGTGTAGATAATATCAAACAGTATCTAGCCATGCGTGACCTCATGGAAAAGATTAGAGAAAGTGGAGAGATAACAAAAGGTCCAAAACCTTTTGGAACAAAAGATGCCCACCAATTTGCAAATCAGCTTAATGCTTTTTTAACAAAGTATTACTGATATTGAGTTATACACATCCCGCTTATATATTACAATAAATCATTTCCTAAAACAATATATTTAATGGTAATGCGTATCTAGAGTAGTTTTCATCGCTAAATGATAAAATATCGCAACCAAGATAAAATACAATTCCTAGAACTTCTTTTTTTTCTCTGTTTTGAAAATCTGTAATATGTTTAAACGCATCCCTCTTGATGGTTTGTGAAGATTTTACCTCAATAGCTATAATATTACCCGCTGTCTCTACTATAAAATCGATCTCTTTTTTATCATTTGTTCTGTAGTGAAAAATCTGAGCTTTTGTTTCACTGTAACTCAGATGCTTTAGTAGTTCACTGTAAACAAATGTTTCTACA
>JAYEPE010000299.1:0-32534 GCA_034723735.1 Campylobacterota bacterium
TTGTTCGTGTCTTTTCTAAACCCCAATCACATATTGGACGACGTATGGCAGTAGCTTTAGTCTTTGATGACGTAGATAAAGCACTAGAGCAGTCTAAAGTACTTATTACAAAAATAATGGATAAGTAATGAAAATAGTTATACTTGATGCCCTAACTTTTGGCGAAACACCTTTAGGTGCGTTTGAACAGTTTGGAGATGTTGAGATTTATCAAACAACATCTCCTGATGAAACCTTAAAACGCATACAAAACGCAAATGTTATTGTTACTAACAAGGTTGTTATAACAGGTGAAGCAATGCTTGCATGCAAGGATTTAAAACTTATTTGTATCGCTGCTACGGGTATGAATAATGTAGATTTAGAGGCTGCAAAAGCGCATAATATTGAAGTTAAAAATGTAGCGGGATATTCAACAGACTCGGTCATTCAACATACCTTTTCTATGCTTTTTTATCTGATGGGACATTCTCGTTATTATGACGAGTATGTTAAAGATGGCTCATGGCAAAAAAGTCCAGTTTTTACTAATGTCTCTCAGCCTTTTTTTGAAGTGAAGGGTAAAAAATGGGGAATCATTGGTCTTGGTGAGATTGGACAAGGGGTTGGAAATATTGCTTCCTCCTTTGGTGCACAGGTGAGCTACTATTCAACTTCAGGACGTAACCGTAATAATGATTTTCAGCGCTGTAGCTTAGATGATTTACTAAAAGAGAGTGATATTATCTCTATTCATGCACCTCTTAATGAAGCTACATCAAATCTTTTAGATTATGAGCAACTCCTTACATGTAAAGAGGGTGCTATCGTCTTAAATTTAGGTCGTGGTGGTATTATTAATGAAGATGCGGTAGCTAAAATCGTAGATGAAAAAGAGCTCTATTTTGGATTAGATGTTTTAGAAAAAGAGCCAATGAAGCCAAATCATGCACTCTTACATGTAAGCCATAAAGAGCGACTATATATTACCCCTCATATTGCATGGACTTCAGTAGAAGCTCGTGAAAGATTAATTGCAATGACTATAGAAAATATAAGAGCTACTCAGAAATAATGCAATTCTCTGAGTAAGCACTAGGAATATTATAACGTTTGAGTAAAGCATCCTGATGGGTTTTTGATGCGTTAGTATCTATAACAACTTGATAACCATCACTATCCTCAAGAGTGATAAATTCTTCTTTGCTGTGTTGCATAATTTGTGTAAATTGCTCAAAAGAGCGAATGGAGATCCCATTAACTTTTTCAATAGGCCAAAAACGCATATGATGATTCCCGCGATTACTATCATCTGCTAAAACTTTAATTAATACAACAACCTCTTGCTTCTCTTTTGAAGGCCATTGTCTAGCAAAGAGACTCAGGCGCATGGGGATGTTTTTATTTCCTAGTAGATTATTGGTAAGTGGAGAGAAAAGATAACCCCCATATATATAGTATGTTGGCATCTTATCATATTGTAAAATTTTGACTAAAAGAAGTTCATTGACAGTGTTTTTTAATTGAAGTGAAATCTTAAGTTTTTTAGAATCACGTACAATATCAAGTTCTACTTTTTCACCCATCTGATGCTGGTCAATATAGTATTTAAACTCTGTAAACTCATTCTTACGAAATTCTATAGTACCGTCATTTTCTATGTTATGTCCATCAATATCAGTGATAATATCACCTACTTTAAGCCCATGATGATTTTCATTATAGGTGAGATAGGTAATAAGCTGACCCGTATCACTTCCTCGTACACCATAAAATTTCTGTATCGCAGCATTGTCAAGATTTTGAGTCACAACACCCAGTGAAGCAAATCCGTCGGTGGTGCCATCTTTGATATCTTCTAAAAAGTGTTTAATAATTGTCGTAGGAACAAGGTAGCCAATATTTTGTGCACGAGGAATATTTTGCATCACCACACCAACAAGCTTGCCATCTGAAATACCAGGACCTCCGCTATTGCCAGGGTTAATAGCCGCATCAACTTGAATAGCCAAAAAAGGCTCACCGCTATGTTTGTATCTAAAGTGCTCAACACGAGAGACAATTCCATCACTAATGCTCAGAGCACTTCCACCTGAGGGGAAACCATAGATAGAGATTTTCTGTCGCATAGTAGGGAGAGAATCAATCTCAATAGGAGTTATATCTTTAAAAAACTCTGCCTCCTCTACGCTTAAGAGTGCCAAATCAACCTGATGTGAAACGGCAAGAACCTTGGCAATATAACGCTTGGTTTCCCCAAAGTGTTTAACCTCGATAAAGGTCTCATTAGCAACAACATGTGCATTGGTTAAAATACGATTACCGCTAATAATAGAGCCAGAACCACTTGATCGATAGATAGAAGTATTCCATGGTTCAAGGTAGTTATAACCCTTATGCACAGTATAAATTTTAACAATGGCTTCTTTTATTTTATCTTCATTAAGCTCAGCAAATAGAGGTAGTATAAAGATACATGTAAGTAAAAAAATACGTATCATGATTTATCCAAATAGGCGTGCAAAAAAGCCTTTGCCTTGTGCTTTTTTAATCATAGAAATCAGACGATCAATTGAAGGTGAACCCAATTCATAATCTTTGATGATTTTATCAGTACCAATGCTGACACAAAAAGGGACACTGCGTATCTCATATTTTTGTGCAAGTTTAGGATTATGTGTAACATCAACTTTACAGATAAGAGCATCATCTTGAAAAACATCCGCAAGACGTGGTAGTTTTGGAAGTAGCTCTTGACAGGGACCACATGAGGGTGAGTAAAAATCTATAAATATCGCTTTGTCGTTCTCTTCTACGGTTTGGGAGTAGTTTGCATCGCTTAGTTCAAAAACCATTAATATTCCTTTTTGTTATATCATTGTAACAAAAGAGAGGTTATAAATAGCCTCGTATAATTTCAATGCCACCAAAGATTAAAATTAAAAAAAGCACCGAAGTGATAAGTACAAGAGCTGTAACATCACGAGGGCGGCATTCATAAAGTGCGGCTAGGTTCACATTGGCAACTGCTAAAGGCATCATAAGCTCTAAAAATAAGATACCTTTAATCATGCTATCCATCTCTATAAAAGAGAGTACCGTAAAAGCAACAAGAGGTAGAAGTAAAAACTTAACACCACTTACCCATGAAATGAGCAACTTATTTATCTCTTGAAGTTTTACATCATACAGATAGATTCCAAAAAGAAGTAACTGAATTGTCATCGAAGCGTACGCTCCCATCATCAAGGTTTTATCTACACTCTGTGAGGGTTGGTAACCAATAAGATTGAGTGAAATAGCCAAAATAGCTGCCCAAAGAATGGGAAGTTTTACAATATTCATTAAAGAGTCTTTAACATTGAAAGAGCCTCGCGAATAAGCATATACCCCTAGGGTATAAACAATAAAAACATTTACAAGATTGATGATAGTGGTATAGGGAATACTCTCTTCTCCGAAGATAGCGATACCAAGTGGAATCCCAAGATTACCAGTATTTCCAATAAGTGCTGCAACCATTGCGATAGAACGCTCTTTTGGATCACTAAAAAGTTTTTTTACAATAAAAAAAGTAAGTATTAAAGTGGTAAAAACAATCAAAAAATATAGAGCAGGAGCTAAAAGAAGTGATCCATCAATAGGACGCTTTAAAAGTCCCCAAAAAGTAAGAAAAATTTGTAAAAAATAGACCGAAAGCAAGGTAATAGTACGCTCATCAATCTGTTCTTTAAAAGTACGCTTTGCAAGATAACCTACAGCAATAAAAATATAAATACCAAGAACTGAAAAGAAAATATCAAGCATAGTCACATTCTTACATGTAAGCTCTTATAAATTTATTAAAGTTAAAGGGGGTCAGGACATAAATATAAGTTTATTTTTTTAGAATATTTGCAATAGCAGGTTGCGATAATCTTAAAACTGTAGCAATTTGAGACTGCGAGTAGCCTAGTTTTGAAGCTTCTTTGACTTTTTCATTCCTCTGTATCTTAGTTTCAAAATTCTTAAAAAGTTTTTCAAGAGCCTTGACAGGAAGCTTCTTTTTGTCCAAAGAAGCTATGACTAAATTTGAGTTTTTAGCTATCTCTTTTAAATCATCTTCATCATAATCACTTTCAAAAAACTCTTCTCTATCTTTTAGTGATGCAAAATCTAAAAACATTATTGACTCTTTTGCGCATTTTAGAGAGTCTGCTTTTTCTATAAAACTATTATATGAAGCGTATTTGTAATCTTTTAAATCTTTTACAATTTTTGCTTTTAAAGGATTAGATTCTATGTATTTAATTAAGATATATAGATATGCTTCATTGCTTACGTACCATGATTTAAATCTACCTTGCCATAGATGACCCACTCTTTTATTTTTTCTATTAAAATAAGATGCGTATTTAGCATTTATTGATCGCATAAATTTTGATAAATTGTCTTTTTTCGTCTCAATAAGTAGATGATAATGGTTGTTCATTAGGCAGTAACTGTGCAGATTAATATCAAATGCTTCACATCCAGTACAGATCAACTCTAAAAAGTATGTGTAATCCTCATCATCTATAAAAACTTCTCTCTTTTCAACACCTCTGTTGATAACATGATGAAATCCTGGCATATCTAAGCGAGGTTTTCTAGCCATCTTGCAAGCTCATATGTCTGTTTTGTTGATGATAATATCTGCTTAAATATATTAATGCTTCATCATAATTTCCACTATCATAAAATTGAATCATCTGCGTATTAAATTCTAGTTTATCTTTTGCTTTGATATTTAATATTGGAAATCCTCCATCTAGTAATATGGCGTTCATCATCAGCCTAGAAGTACGTTTATTACCATCAAAAAAGAATTGTGACCTTGCAGCAAATAAAAAATATGTAAGCGCTTTTAAAATCAAATCATCTATCTTTTCTAATGCAAAAACACCCTCTTCAAAAATAGAATCTAACTCTTTTGGTCTAGGAGGTAAATACTCTGTTCCTCCTATATTTACACTAGCATCGCGAAAAACACCCCATAAAAGTGCTTCTTCCTTCGCTACTTCTGCATGCAATAAACATAGAGTCTCTTTGCTAATTCTAAAAGTTGAATTTTGAATCATTTCAAATAAAAGGTCAATACTTCTGTTTTGGTTTAAAATTTGTTGCTCATCACTCAGTTTGTGTCCACCAACAGTGATCCCCTCAAGAAGTGTTTGAACTTCTGGAAACGTCATAGCATTTCCCTCCAGTGCCGACGTGTTATAAATAAAATCAACTTTATCTTTTTTTGCCATAGCAAAAGTATAGTTTTTATCTGCTTTGTAGTATTGTGAAAGGGAATTTAATTTGTTGATTTGCCCTGGCTTAAACATTGGTTTCCTTCGTAAGTTATCTTGTGGTTTTAGTATATCATAAAACTTATATTGATGTCCTGACCCCCTGGACCTTTGATGTCCCCTAGACTCTAGTCAATAGCTTAACTTTGAGAGGGTGTGAGAGGGTGTCAGGTGAGAGGGTGTCAGGACATCAATATAAGTTTTTTTCTTATAATTAAAACTATTTTATAGTTAGATCTACGCATTTTCAGCATAATTGCCACTCTTACATGTAAGCTTTTTATAATAAAGCAAATTTATTTTGAGTACAATAAGTAAAACCTTTGAAAGTAGTGTTGATGCAGATGAAGTTTAGTCGTGATATTAGCTGTCCACAATGTGGCGATAAATTGCCTTTGCACTTTAAATATTCAAAATTAGCACAATGTTATTCGTGTGGTTCGCATATTTTTTTAGAAGATGAGGGTGCTCGACTTGCGGGAAAGCAGTCGGTACTTTCATTGGAGCCTTCTCTTATCGTACTTAATCAAGATTTTTCATATAATCATAAAACATATACGCCCGTAGGTCATGTGCGTTATGGTGTTGGGCGTAATGTTTGGGATGAGTGGTGGATTATTGATAGAAATACTAATGGGTATTGGTTGAGTGTAGATGATGGGGATTATGTTATTGAAAAAGAGGTGCCTTTTAATCTGCCACTGTATTCACATAGGGAGATTAAACTTGGACAAGAGATAAAAGGCTGGAGTGTTACTGAGTTGGGTGAGGGTGAGTGTTTAGGGTTTGAGGGAGAGCTTCCTGAAATTTTAGAACTTGGAGAAAAACACCATTATGCGCATCTCTCCAAATCTTATGGTGAGATGATGACTGTGGAGTTTTTTGGAAAAACTAAAAAACTCTACTCTGGAAAATGGCTTGATGCCTATAGCATAAGAGCGGCACTATCCTCATGAGTGCTTACGCAATAAATTGTCCTAATTGTGCTGGAAGTCTTGATGCTTTGGGTGGAGGTCGTCAGGTTGTAAGTCTTACATGTAAGTATTGCGGGAGTGTTCTTGATGTTGAAGATGAATACAAGGTTTTAGCACAATTTAAAAAAGTAGATATTCCCTCAAGTCCTTTTCGTATTGGAATGCAAGGCAAGATTAAAGGGATAGATTTTACGATTATTGGTATGGTGGCATATAGCTGTGTAAAAGGTGTGAGTGTAGGCGAAGATACGTGGATTGATTTTATGCTATTTTCTCCAACACACGGCTACGCATGGCTCAGTTATGAAGAGGGAACGGTGATCTTTTCACGAAGAACACGAAGTTTGCCTTCTTCTAACTTCATGGGGCTTAGTCCAAAAAATAGAGTAGATTTTGAGGGAAAAACTTATAAATTTTATGAGGCATATCGTGCTTATGTAAGCTATGTTCAAGGTGAGCTTACTTGGGTGGCACGCAAGCATGATCTTGTACATATTTTTGAAGCAATTCGACCTCCTTTTGGAGTAACGCTAGAACATAGTAAAAATGAGGATGAATATAGTATTAGTGAGTATCTTAAAGCGGAAGATATTTATGAAAGCTTTGGTCTTACTCAAAAAACTTCAGAATCCTTTCATGCCTTAAAACCATTTTCTGCACCAAAATCTAAGTCTTTAGCATTTGCAAGTGCTCTATTTATTGGGGTGAGTCTCTTTATGATTATCTTTGTATTGCTTTTTAATAGTGGTACTTTTATTAAAGAAGATAACTTTTCAAGTCGTTCACGCCAGATTCCATTTCATATTGATAACCCTGAACATCTTGTAGAACTTGATATTAGATCCAATGTCAATAATAGTTGGATTTACTACGATATTAGTGTAATTGATAAACAAAATGAAGAGATATATGCTTTGGGTAAAGAGATATCGTATTATCACGGCTATGAGGGTGGTGAGAGTTGGAGCGAAGGCTCACGTGAGGCTAGTGCATATTTTAAAGTACCAAAATCTGGAGATTATCTCTTGCTTTTTAATGCCCCTGAAAATAGAGTGGGTGTGCCTACTCGTATCTCAATCAAAGAAAATGTAATTCGTTCTTACTATTTTATAGGCTTGTTCTTTTTCTTTATCTTTACTGCTTCAATATATCTTTTTAAACGTATTGCTTATGAAAGTAGATTATGGAAGCATACACAAGAAGATGACGATGACTAAGTTTTTTATAGTGCTCTTTAGCGTATTAACATTAGGAGCAGGTTATTTGACTTATAACGATATTGGTTTGCAAGACACTAACTTTAGTGATAGTGTTCGTTCAGGCAGTGGTGGCACATTAGGATACAGACATGGAAAATAAATTCAAGGAGAGACAATGGAAGAGTTAGGATTAAAATATTTAATATCAACAATAGTGTATAGTTTTTTAGGCTTACTGTTATTTATGGCAGCACTCTATGTGATTGAAAAAATAACACATTTTTCGGTCAGTCAAAAAGTGGTTCAAGAGGGTAATGTTGCAGTGAGTATTGTAGTCGCCTCTATTATCATAGCGATGGGTCTTATCGTTTCGGCAGCAATTCATTAAGCCCTTAGAAAATCAAAAAGCAAAAGAGATTGTACTTCTCTTTTCTACCTTTCTTATTGCCATTAGTGGACTTATCTATGAGCTTTTAGAGGGGACGGTATCGAGTTATTTTTTAGGGGACTCGATTTTTCACTTCTCTTTGGTGATTGGTCTCTTTATGAGCTCTATGGGAATAGGTTCGTGGCTTTCGCGCTTTATTGAAAAAGATTTAATAAAGGTCTTTATAGAGCTACAGTTATACATCGCTGTTATAGGTGGTTATAGCGCTGTTATACTTTTTTATGCCTTTGTAGTTATTGATAATTATACCCCTTTTTTATTTCTTAGCACCATTTTAATTGGTGCAATGCTAGGGGTGGAAATTCCACTTATTATTAGAATACTCAAAGACTATTTTTCACTTAAAACGAATGTGTCAAATGTTTTTACTATGGATTATATTGGCGCGCTTATTGCTGCTTTGCTTTTTCCGATGGTTTTTTTACCAAAATTAGGACTCTTGCAGACAGGTCTCTTTTTTGGAATGCTCAATGCCTTTGTTGCTTTGATGAGTTGGTATCTTTTTCGCTCTGAATTGCCTAAGCGTATCTTTTTCTATATTATAGCAACTATGCTTTTTTTAGGTGCAGGGTTTTATAATCTAGGACACTATTCTGCTTTTATTGAACATCGGCTGTATCAAGATGATATTGTTTACTCTGAAGCTACGCCCTATCAGAGCATGGTTGTAACTCGTAATGATAAGCGCTACCGCCTCTATCTTAATGGTGCTTTGCAGTTTGATACTCTTGATGAGTACCGCTACCATGAAGCCCTTGTACATCCAGCCATGATAGCCACGCCCAAACATGAAAATATTTTGATTATTGGTGGTGGCGATGGTATGGCGCTTCGTGAAGTTTTAAAATATACAGAGGTTAAGGCAGTCACCTTAGTTGATTTAGATGCAAAAATCACAGATCTTTTCACTCATAATGTACTTTTGAAAAAACTCAATAGTAGTGCTTTTAGTGATACACGTGTAAATGTTCTTAATCAAGATGCATGGAAGTTTTTAGAGCATACGCAAGCACTTTATGATGTTATAATTATTGACCTGCCTGATCCTAACAATGTATCACTCAGTCGTCTCTACTCTAGAAAATTTTATACACTTATTCATAATCATCTCTCTTTTGGTGGAGCCATGGTAACACAATCTACCTCCCCAATGTATGCGAGAAAAGCATTTTATAGCATTGTAAATACAGTAAAAAGTACTACAATGAATGTTCTGCCTTATCATGTCTATATTCCAAGTTTTGGAGAGTGGGGTTTTACCTTGGCTATGAATCATAATATTATTCTTCAAGAGAAAAAACTTCCTCAAGATTTACGCTATCTTGATACTGTACAGCTTAAAGCTATGCAAGTTTTTCCTCCAGATATGAGTGTAGTTGATGCCAAGGTCAATACCTTAGGATTTCATCCTCTAATGCACTATTATAATGAGGGCTGGGCGTATTGGTATGAGTAATTTTGAAAAAATTAAAACACCTCTATTTATCTGTGAAATGACAAAATTAGAAGAAAATCTAAAGCTACTAAAAGATATTCAAGCCCAAAGTGGCGTGAAAATCCTCTTAGCCTTAAAAGGTTTTTCCTTACATGTAAGCTTTCCTCTCATAGCAAAGTACCTCTATGGCGCATCTGCAAGTTCGTATAATGAAGTTCGTTTAGCAAAAGAGAAGTTTGCTAAAGAGGTTCATACCTATTGTCCTGCTTATAAAGATGATGAGCTTGAAGAGATAGCTACTATGAGTGATAGCATCATTTTTAACTCTCTTGCTCAATATGAACGATTTTATCCTCAGATTAAAGAAAAAGCCTCATGTGGATTGCGTATTAATCTGGAGATGCCTTTTGACTTGCCAAAACACTGTAATGCAAATCGTAAGCAGAGCCGTTTTGGAGTGCTAGGAGATACTTTAAAAGAGTTACCTCAAGCTATTGAAGGCTTACATGTACACGCTCTATGTTCACAAAAATCAGATGCTTTTGAGGCTATGCTTCATGTACTCGAAAAGCAGTTTTCAAAACACTTACATCAGCTTAAGTGGGTAAATTTTGGAGGAGGGCATGCGCTTACATGTAAAGAGTATGATACGAAGCATCTTGTTCAAATCTTAGAAAATTTTCAAAGAAAATACCCAAATCTTACTCTCTATATAGAACCCTCAGAAGCTATAGTTCATGAAACTGGAATTTTAGTGGCAAGTGTGCTTGATATTGTCCATAATGAGATTGATATCGCCATTTTAGATATCTCTGTTGAGGTGCATATGATTGATGTGATGCTTACAAAAAAATCTCCACAAGTACGTGAGCATTCTAAAGAAGGAGAGTATCATTATCAGTTAGCAGGATGTAGTTGCGCGGCGGGTGATATTTTTGGAAACTATAGTTTTGAAAAACCTTTACAGGTAGGTGATAGAGTTGTTTTTGAAAATCAGATGGCGTATTCTATGGTAAAAAGTACCTTTTTTAACGGTATTAATCCTGCAGATATTGCGATAAAAACTTTTGATGGAAATATAAAGTTTGTAAAAGAATTTTCTTATAGTTCCTATTTAGATGGTTTGGGCTAAGTTTTTCAAAAGATAAACAGCTATAATTCTTTTATGAAATCAATTGAACATATTAAAAACGCACTTAAAGATTTAGATAAAGAGGTTGAAGATATTTTACTCAATATCTCACTTTCACTGCAAGATAAAGATAATATTATGTTGCCACTCTTACAGCAAAAACGTGTTTTAACACAGACGCTTGAAGATTTGGAGTATTTAAAAGCTCATCCGCCAAAACCAAACCAGCCTTGTGGTATTTCTAAGTATCGAGAAGATTAAAGATTTTGTTTAAAAAGTAAGTAATTGAAGTACTCCCCTCCAGATACCTGCGGCACATAACACTAAGAGGTGGGCTGCTATGTTCCCATCCTGACCCATTGTCTCAAAGCGCTATTGCACAGGTCTAAAGAGAAGCGTTCAAAGCAAAGAATTGCTCTCAACGCTTAAAAAAGTTCGTTATTATAGCAAAATGCACTTTTAGATGCAAATTGTAGGGGATATTTAGATAAAATGCAAGAATGACATATATAATTGTTGCACTCCTTATTGAAGCAAAACCTCTTATAAAACACTATAGCCTTAAGCGTATTGATGAGCCTGATATATTGCTTTTTGCTAATGAAGAGATACTGCTTTGTGTTACCCAAGTGGGCTATGATAATGCCTTCTTAACAACGCAAAGACTGTTTCAATATCGAAAAGCAAAAGAGTGTGATATTATGATAAACCTTGGACTTTGTGGCGCACCAAAAGAGTATAAGCTAGGTTCACTGTTGCTTATTGATAAGATTGTTTATCAAAAACAGATCTCTATTTTGGATATTACTATTGAACATTCTTGTATTGAAAGTACTCTTCTTAGCGTCACTCAAGCACAATCAAGCACCGCAAAAACCCCTGTTGATATGGAAGCAGATGCTATTTATCGTGCTGTATCAGATTTTATGAACCCACATCAGCTACTTTTTGTTAAGATTGTATCTGATCATTTTAAGCCTGAGTCCTTAACAAAAAACTTAGCGTACGGACTTATTAATAAGCAGATAAAAGTCATATCTTCACTTATTTACGCTTTACAAAGGAATATATAAGTGGGATGTGTATAATGCCTACCGCAATAGTCACTGGGGCTAGCTCAGGAATAGGAAAAGCGATTGCATTGCGTCTGCTTAAGATGGATTATGATGTGATTGGTATTAGTCGTCATATTGAAAAGAGTATAATAGAGCATGAGCGCTTTGAAGTGATACAGAGTGACTTAAGCTCTTATGATGATACAATGCTTACATGTAAGAAGCTACAACAACAGTTTAATGATATAGAAATTTTGATTAATGCTGCGGGTTTTGGGCGTTTTGAGCCTCATGAAGAGCTGAAATCTCAAACTATTGAAGCGATGATACATGTAAACCTGACAGCGCCGATTCTTTTAAGTAATGCTCTTTTACGACAACTTAAAAACACTAAGGGGTATCTTATCAATATTACCTCCATTGAAGCAACACGTTCAAGTAAGTTTTCAGCACTCTATAGCGCGACAAAGGCAGGGCTTCGTGCTTTTGGACAGAGTCTTTTTGAAGAAGTTCGTAAAAGTGATCTAAGTGTTATCACTATTAACCCAGATATGACAGATACTGCATTTTTTGATACGCTTAGGTTTGAGCCTTCACAAGAGGAGCATTCACGACTTGAAGATGAAGATATTGCAGATGCGATAGAGCAAATTCTTCGTATGCGAAAAGGTGTTGTTGTAACAGAATATACAATCCGCCCTCAACGATTTGGAATTTTAAAAAAGTCATTGTAAAATGACATCATTATAAGAATAGGCATTCATTATGGAAATAAAATACGGCATTCAATACTCAAAACCCAAGGTTACTTTACTTCAAGATACAGGCATAGGTGTAGCTGAAACTGCGGCTCGAACTTGTTATGACTCTTTTGAAAATAGTGAAAATGATATTGTAAAAGCTATTGAGACAGTTATGCCCAATGATGCTATGTGTGATGAACTTAACGCCATTGAGGACTCTAATCTTTTAGATGATTTAGCTTGGACATATTTTCACCACTCTATCTTAGAGCATGCCAATCTCAGCTTCCTTATTCGTGGAACATCACGAGGAGTGCTTCAAGAACATGCGCGTCACCGTATTCAAGCTATCTCTGTTAGAAGCACACGTTACACTATGAGTTCTATTATCAATGCCTTTGTTGCTTCAAAACATGGGGGAGATAAAGAGTTCTTTGTAGAAAAACTTTTAAGTTTTGATATGTTTGTTACCACAGATAGAGCTTACAATGCAATCGAAATTGGTGCTATCTATGATAAGCTTGAGTATCAGCGTAGTGTTGTTGATGATTTTCACTCTATTGCTATTGCCAAAAGCTCATTAAAATTTATAGATGAGATAAGTGATGATGCTGAGGCACTTTTTAATGCTTTTGAAGCAGGAAAAAAGAAGCGAAATGTGGGTGATGCTTTTAAGCATATTGTGACTGATAATGTCAAAGTCGATATGGTGGTGACTTTTAACTTGCGAAGTCTGAAAAACTACTTTACCCTTCGTGATAGTGGTGCTGCCTATTTTCAAATTCGCTGGCTTGCGCAAGAGATGATGCGGGTGACTCCTCGTAAATATTTAGATTTAATTATCAAAAAATAATACCTTTATGAATGAGAAAACATATATAAAAGGTAAAGACAGCGACCTTGAATCAAGTATTAAGGAGATGTCTGAAAAATTAAAATATTTGGGTATTGACATTGAGGAGGTCTCTGCAATACATCCTGTTGCTTTTGTCTATTCTCAACATATTCGAGACAAAGCATGTCATTTAATGTTTACTAATGGGAAAGGCTCTTGTGAAAAATCTTCTTTGGCGAGTGCTTTAGGTGAGTATTTTGAGCGTTTAAGTTGCAACTATTTTTTTGCAGATTATTATCTTGGAGAGCAATTTGGTAGTGATGATTTTGTACATTATCCTAATGAAAAATGGTTTGAAGTGCAAGATGAAGCTCTACCTGAAGGTCTTTTAAATGAAGAGTTATGGGCATATTATAATCCTAATGATGAACTTCACCCCGCTCAGATTTTTGATACCAATTCAGGAGTAGGTGAACGTGGTATTTGTGCTCTGCCTTTTATCTCTCAACGTGATAAGAGGAGAGTCTATTTTCCTGTTAATATTATCGGTAATCTCTATGTAAGTAATGGAATGTCCGCAGGAAATACAAAAAATGAAGCTCGAGTTCAGGCACTATCTGAAATTTATGAGCGTTATGTAAAAAATAAAGTTATTGCACAAGAGATTTCACTTCCTCTTATCCCTCAAGAAGTGATAAGTCGATATCCCCATATTCAAGAATCACTGCATGAATTAGAAAGTTACGGCTATCATTTAAGGTTAGCAGATGCTTCTTTGGGCGGAAAGTATCCTGTTATCAGTGTTACCTTGATTAACCCAAAAGATGGTTCTGTTTTTGCCTCTTTTGGTGCACATCCCTGCTTTGAAGTTGCCCTAGAGCGTACAGTTACAGAACTGCTTCAAGGACGTAGTCTTGATATGTTTGATGATTTTCAAATACCTACTTTTAATAGTGCTGAGGTAGCCGATACTCAAAACCTAGAAGAGCATTTTATTAATGCAACTGGTTTAATATCTTATAACTTTTTTAGAAAAAGTAGTGATTATGATTTTGTGGATTGGGATTATGAGAGTAATACAGAGAATGAATTTGAGTATCTAAGTGCAATAGCCCATGATGATGGCTTGGATATTTATATCGCTGATTATGAATACTTAGGCGTATATGCATGTCGCATTATCATTCCAAGTATGTCAGAAATTTATCCTGTAGATGACCTAATGTGGAGTAACAATAATGAAGGTGCCTATTTTCGTGAGGCCATCTTATCTCTTAAAAATCTTTCCCATGAAGATATGCAATCTGTTTTAGAAAATCTTGAAGAGGGTGAGCATAATGATATGCTCAAGGTAGCAGAATTTATAGGTGTTATTCCTGATGAGAAAAGTGTATGGGAGAGTTTACAGATAGGTGAACTGAAGGCTATGTTGTATCTAGCACTTCAAGAGTATGAATCTGCAAAAGAGTGGGTGACATGGTGCAATCATATAGGAAACTATGATGAAAAGCGTAGTAGTTTATATCAGTGTTTAGATGCTCTTTTGGAGATTAAACTTGATAATAAAGATTTAGATGAGTATGAAACAAGCTTGGCTTTAATGTATTGTGATGAGTCTCTTCTTGCATGTAAGAATATCCTTAGTGCAAAAGAGTGTTTTTATGGCTTACACTCTCCAGGATTAAGTCTAAAAGGGTTTGCACAACATCAAAAGCTTCTCGAAGCTTATAGTAAAATTCATGAAGTGAAGCGTAAATATTTTAATAACATTATCTTTCTATAAGTACTATTACTGTAGACTCTCTGATGCAAAAAGAACACGTAGCCAAAAAGAGATTTGGTCAGAATTTTTTAAAAGATGAGAGTGTTTTACATAAAATCGTCGAAGCGATGCCCAATGATGAGAGAAAAGTCGCAGAAATTGGACCTGGCTTAGGTGATTTAACTAAATTTTTAGTTGATGTCAAAAGTGTAACTACTTTTGAGGTCGATACCGATTTATGCAAGATATTGAGTGACACATTCAAAGATGAGATCGCTACCAACCGTTTGACACTCTGTTGTGGAGATGTGCTTGAGGTATGGAAGACACAGCTTTTAGATGAACCGTATGATTTAGTGGCAAATTTGCCCTATTATATTGCGACAAATATCATCCTTAAAGCCCTCGCAGATCCTCTTTGTCATACAATCCTTGTTATGGTTCAGCGTGAAGTGGCACTTAAGTTTGCTGCAACTGCTGGAGAGAAAAACTTTGGTTCATTGGGAATCATTACGCAAAGTGTGGGTGAGGCTAGTATAGTGCTCAATGTTCCTCCTGAAGCTTTTGACCCAATGCCCAAAGTCGATTCTGCTGTACTGCTCATATCAAAAACAGCAAGTCGAAGTGATGAAAATTTTGAGGCAATGTTAAAAATAGCATTTACACAGCCTCGAAAAACACTGCTTAAAAACCTCTCTAGCCACTATGAAAAGGAAAAAGTTTCACAGGCTCTAAGAGAGCTCGAACTTTCTCCTACCATTCGGCCTCATCAAGTAGAAACCTCGGACTATCACCAACTCTATAAAATATTATAAAATTAGGAGTTTGGATGGAAGAAAATACCCCAACAGCAGCACCAAGCACTGCGCCAAAAAACACTACTGAGTCTGAAGCAAAATCAGAACAAGCACCACAGCCTCGTCGAAATAATAATCGTCGTCCTGCAAATCGAAATAAACCACGTCCTGATGGCGAAAAAACTGAAGGTGCAGAGAAAAAGCCACCACAAAACCGTAAACCTCGACCTCAAAACAAGCAAAACCCAAATGCAAAACGTGGCGGTTCACGCAATAGAAGAGGTTCAGCGCCTGTTGATAAAAACCTTTTAGATTTTGTAAAAAAGAATCAAGAGATTCATAAAAACCGCCTCAATCCTCACTATAAAATTGACCTAGAAAGTAAGGCAAAGATTCGCATTACTCCACTAGGTGGTTTAGGTGAAATTGGTGGAAATATTACTGTTTTTGAAACCGAAAATGAGGCTATTTTAGTAGATGTAGGGATGAGTTTTCCTGATGAAGAGATGCATGGTGTTGATATTTTAGTGCCTGATTTTTCTTATGTTCGTGAAATCAAAAATAAAATTATTGCTATTATTATTACTCACGCCCATGAAGACCATATTGGCGCAGTACCATATCTTTTCAAAGAGATGCAGTTTCCAATTTATGCAACATCACTGCCACTTGCTATGATTGGCAATAAATTTGATGAGCATCATATGAAAGAGTTCCGTCGCTATTTTAACCCAGTTGAAAAACGTAAGCCTTATAAAATTGGAAATGATTTTGAGATAGAGTGGATGCACATGACACACTCGATTTTAGATAGCTCTTCTTTAGCTATTACTACTAATGCGGGGACAATTATTCATACAGGTGATTTTAAGATTGATCATACTCCAGTAGATGGCTATACAGCTGATTTACATCGTTTTGCTCATTATGGTGAAAAAGGTGTTTTATGTCTTTTAAGTGACTCTACAAACTCTTATAATAAAGAGGCAACACCAAGTGAACTAGCTGTCGCTCCAGCACTTGATCGTGTTTTTTCAAAAGCTGAGGGGCGTGTTTTACTCTCTACTTTTAGCTCAAATGTTCACCGTGTCTATCAAGCTATCATGGCAGGTATCAAATACAATCGTAAGATCTGCGTAATAGGTCGCTCAATGGAGCGTAATCTTGAAATTGCTATGCAGTATGATTATGTACGTTTTCCAAAAGGAATCTTTGTAGATGCAGACCAAGTAAGTCGTATGAATGATAAAGATGTTCTGATTGTTACAACAGGCTCACAAGGTGAGGCAAACTCAGCTCTTTTTAGAATGGCAATTGGTGAGCATCGTCATATTAAAATAAAGCCAAATGATCTGATTATTCTCTCATCACGTGCTATTCCAGGTAATGAAGGTTCAATTTCAGGGATGTTAAATCACCTTCAGCGTGCAGGTGCAGATATCTATTCAGATCGCGATATTCATGTTTCAGGTCACGCAGGAATTGAAGAGCAAAAACTTATTTTACGTCTCACTAATCCTAAATTTTTCTTACCAGTTCATGGTGAGTATAATCATATTGTACGCCATAAGAAAACAGGTATGGAGTGTGGTATTCCTGAGAGAAATATTTTACTTATGACTGATGGTGATTGTATTGAAGTTGCACCAAAATTTATGCGTAAGGCAAAAACCGTAAAAGTTGGTAAGACTTACATTGATAATCAAAACAATAATCAGATTGAAAATGATATCGTCATAGACCGTCAGAAAATGGCAAATGATGGTGTTGTTATGATTGTAGCACAGGTATCAGAAGCAGATTCAAAACTGATATCACGCCCTCGTGTAACTTCATTTGGACTTGTGTCAGATAAACAAGACCGCGCTTTTGCAAAAGAGATAGAAGATGTTTTAGAACAGTTTATGGTCAATATGAAACCTAACCATCTTGAAAACCCACGCGCAATGGAAAACGACATCCGCCAAGTTGTACGTAAACATATCTACCGCAAACAGAAAAAATACCCATTCATTGTTCCTAATGTTTTTGTAATGTGAGTTCGCCATAAAAAACGCCAACTGCTTGGCGTTTTGGCGAACGAAACCGTAGGTGATGTGCGAAGCACCACCGAAGGCTTGAAAATCAATAGATGCCAACTGCTTGGCGTTTAACCTATCAACTCAAATATTCTTCCCATACACTTCATTATACAAACTCATCGCATACCGATCACTCATTCCTGCAATATAATCAGCAATAACACGATGATGATTTCGTATCGCTAACTGTTCATAATAAAATTTAGGAAGAATTTTTGGCTCATCTTTAAGGGCATTATATAGACCAATAACTGCCTGTTTGCCCGCATACATTTTACGAATAATATTTTTATGTTGATAAAGTTCTTGAAAAAGAATCTTTTTTAGTATCTTAATTTCACGTTCAAGAGAAGGCTCAAAGCCTATGGGAATGGGTTTTGAAGCCTTTATGCTACTTGAGAGAACTCTACTATTATCAACTTTATCTTTGGAGTACGCTAAGAGTGAATAAACAAGATGGTTAATAAGGTGTGAGCTAAAGCGATAGCGAAACATTTCATCATTATCTTCACGAATACCTTCTGCATAAACTTTTTCTAAAATTTCTTGAATAAGAGAGCTCTTTTTGAGTGTCTCAAAATTAATAAGTCCTGAGTGAATACCATCATCAATATCATGAGAGATATAAGCAATTTCATCAGAACGATCAACAATCATTGCTTCAATCGAAGGGTGAGTAGAGAGATCAAAGTGTTCATCAATACTTACATGTAAGAAGGGTTTTTTATAAGGATATGAGTGTTTTAAAATTCCTTCAAGCGTAGCAAAACTAAGATTAAGACCTAAAAAGCCGTTATAGCGTTTTTCTAGTTTTGTAACGACTCTAAAGGATTGATAGTTATGCTCAAAACCATTTGTAAAACCATCTTTTTTAAGATATTCATCAAGAGTATCACCCCCAATATGTCCAAAAGGAGTGTGTCCAAGGTCATGGGCTAAAGCGATAGCTTCGGCTAATGATTCTTGTAAACCTAAGCTTGCGGTAATAGAGCGAGCTACCTGAGACACTTCAATAGAGTGGGTTAAGCGGGTACGAAAAAAATCACCCTCTTGATTGAGAAAAACTTGTGTTTTATATTCAAGACGACGAAAACTTCCCGAATGAATAATTCTATCACGATCTCGCGCATAGGGAGCGCGAAAGTCATCTGATATAGCATGAAAGCGTTCATGAGCTTGCATAGAAGTTCCTTAGCATTATAATTTTAATGGTACTGATATACAAATTTTCAAGTGTCATTCCGTGAAGAAGGTTGTTTGTATGTTCATCTGTTTGTTTCATAGTATAATTGTATACTAAAATGATAAAGAGGAAGTAGATAATGAAAATATTAATGATATATATCGCTTTAATAGGCTCCTTATATGGCATTTCATATCAAGAATTGGCACAAAAGAGTGATGATGCTCAAGCAGGTTTTGAAGATGCTAAATCTAAGATGAATATGATGTTAGTAAACGCTAGGGGTCAAAAACGTGAGCGTTTAATGAAAATACAAGTCCTTGAAGGTAAAAAGGGTGATAAATCTTTAATGGAGTTTCTCTCTCCCGCAGATGTGAAGGGTACGAAGTTTTTAAACTATGAACATGTAAAGAAAGATGATGACCAGTGGCTTTATCTGCCTGCTTTGAAGCGTGTTAAGCGTATTGCCTCTAAAAACAAGTCGGGTGCTTTTATGGGGAGTGAGTTCTCTTATGAGGATTTGAGTGCTTTTAATGTGGATAAATACTCTTATCCTAAGGGTGAAGTAAAAGAGGGTGAATTAGATGGTAAAAAAGTCTATCTAGGTCAAAGTAAACCCGTCTCTAAATATTCTGGCTACACTAAGCTTTTGACATGGGTCGATGCGCAAACATATTTGATTCAAAAGATAGAGTATTATGACCGTAAAAAAGAGCTGCTTAAAACGGCTATTTTTGAAGATTATAAAAAGATTAGTGGAGTATGGCGTATAGGTAAAATCACTATGAGCAATATCCAAAATGATAAAAAAACCATCTTAGTTTGGAGTGATGAGCAGGTAAAAATAGGACTTAAAGCAAAAGATTTTCATAAGCGTGTCTTGAAAAAATGAAACTGTTTATTGCATTTTTAGCTTCTACTGTTTTGCTCTTAGCTGAATTTGAATATCAAGGACATATAGGGTTAGAATCACAAGCTTACCTCCTCATTTGTGATGATAAACATAAAAATAACTTTACAGCTTATGAGCAGTTAGAGATGAGTTATACTTATGAGTCATTCAAGGTGGCAACACGTCTGTATGCGCAACAAGACTATTATGATTTTGTTGGAGATGATAAAAATGAGCGTACTTTTGGGCGAGTTGATGAGCTTTATGCTCTGTATGAATTTGATGAAGATGCACTTTTTGCAGGACGAAATATCCGTTTTTGGGGAGCCTTAGAAGTACGAAATATCAGTGATGTCTTTAATACTCAAGATTTGCGTAATGATCTTTTTAACCCCGATAAAATTGGAGCTTGGAATCTTGCCTACTCTCACTATACAGATAGTGGCGAATTCTCAGTTATTGTAAAGCTTTATGAAGAGAAACAATCAATGGCTGCCTTGCCTTATGCGTATTACTTCTTTCCTGCCTTTGTTAGCTATGATGATACGCTTCAGAGTGAGGAGTCTTTAGAGCGACCGACTGTATATGTAAGCTATTCAGGAACAAGTGAGACAGAGTATCCCATAGATTATGCTCTTATCGTGCAACATGGTTATGATTCACAGCGTTATTTTTCAGCTGATGGTCCACTTAATGCAACTCCAGTTAGCTTTAATGAGCATGCCTATCTTGTAAATAAAGTGATGACATACAATACAGCTGTTGTGGATGCAACATTAATTAAGATAGAAGCTTTATATACAGATGTGATTGATGATAAATTAGTCTCAGATTATTGGCATTTAGGATTGGGCTTGGAATATACCATGACTTTTGACGAGTTTGACGGAGATTTGGGCTTGATTAGTGAATATTATCGTTATGAAACCCTTGATAGTGATAAGTTGAGTGATTTAGAACTTTTTGAGACTTTTCAAAATGACCTCTTTTTAGGTCTTCGTTATGCCTTTAATGATGCAGATGATAGTAGTTTTATTGGTGGGCTTATTGCTGATTTGGAGTATGATGAGCAGGCTTATTATATGGAGTATGCAACTCGTCTAGGTGATTCGTATAAACTTACCTTAGATTATCGCTATATTGAGCCATCAACAAGTAATATAACTGCTTATGCACTTTTAAAACGCCATGAGAGACTTGGTTTAAAAGTGGCATATTATTTTTAATTAAACTATTCTTCGTAAGCGAAGCAATTGACAAACAGTTACATGTAAGGAAATTATTTATGGAAAAATTTATTAACTCTATTATCCGTTTTCGTTGGTATATTGCGATTATAATCCCTCTAATAACGTTTGCGTTTGCATCACAGCTTAAGCACTTGGAATTTGAGGGAAGTTATCGTATCTGGTTTGGAGAAGAGTCCTCTATCTTAAAAGATTATGATAATTTTCGTGCTGTTTTTGGAAATGATGATGGAATTACGGTTATCTTTCGTGATGAAGATGGTATCTTTAATCCAAAAGCCTTACATGTAATCCATAGAATCACTCAAAAACTTTGGGAAACAAAAGATATAGCACGGGTAGATTCTATCACTAACTATCAATATGTTCATGCTGATGCAGAGTATCCTGATGAGGTGATTGTTGAAGACTTTATCGAAGATGTAGATGCTTTAAGTGCTGAGCAATTAGTGCAAAAAGCAAAAATTATCTTAGACGAAAAGATGATTTTAGGGCGTATTATCAGTGAAGACTTGAAAACAACAATGATTATGGCACGGATGACTCCAAAGGCTGGAGATGATCCTATGGTTTCAGCACGTTTGAAAAAGGCAGTTGAAGATATTGTTGCGCACGAGAGTGAAAGTGGATACCGTTTTCGTCTTATAGGTGGCCCGATTTTAAATATGGCATTTATTGACCTAGGACAGCATGATGCGGGTACTTTTACCCCTTTAGTTCTTTTAATTGCTATGATAATTTTATGGATTATTTTCCGCCGACCTTCTGCGGTTTTACTAAGTATTTCTGTAGTTATCTTTACCTTTTTAATTGTTTTAGCTATTCAAGTGATGCTTGGCTATCGGATGAATAACTTTACGGCAAATATGCCTGTATTTATCGTGGCAATTGGGATCGCAGATGCCATGCACCTCTTTTGGATTTATACGATAGGACGAAAAAAAGGGATGGATAATATAGAAGCTATTCATTATAGTGTGCATAAAAATTTCCTCCCGATTTTCCTTACTTCGATAACAACTGCTGTTGGCTTTGCCTCTTTGGGGATTTCAGCTGTTATTCCTATTAAAACGCTTGGAATTGCTACAGCAAATGCTGCTCTGCTTGCCTTTGTCTTGACTATTCTTTTTGTCCCTGCCATCTTAGCTATTGTAAATCCTAAGATAAAGGCTACACAGACAAAAGAGGATAAAGAAGCTAATATCTTAACACATCGTTTTAGCCGTTTTATTATGAAATATGATATGAAAATATTAATAAGTAGTGCTATTTTCATTACTGCTATTGGCGCAGGGCTCTTACATGTAAAGGTTGATTCTAATACAGTGCGCTATTTCTCTGAAGATGTACCTTTTAGAGAAACTGTTAACTTTATGCAAGCAAATATTTCAGGTCCTATGAGTTATGAAATTGTTGTTGATTCAAAAGTTAAAGATGGTATTAAAGACCCTGCTTTTATGAATAAGGTAGAAGAATTTTACACAGTTTTTAGAGAAAAATATCCTGATATGAGACATATCTCATCCCTCACGGATGTAGTAAAAAAATTCAATGAGGTGATGAATGGCTCGCACACCATTCCTAATGATAGAAATCTAATAGCGCAATATTTATTACTTTATTCGCTTTCACTACCTCAGGGCATGGAAATCAATGATAGAATGGATGTTGATGAGCGGTTATTACGTGTTTCAGCAGCCATGAATATAGTTGATACTTCCAAAGATTTAGAGATGATGCAGTGGGTCGAAGATTGGTGGAAAGCAACACCATATAGCGCCAAAATAAACGGTCAAACCGCAATGTTCGCCCATATGCAACATGATGTGACGGACACTTTGATACATTCCATTATCTTGGCTATTACAGCAGTGTCAATTATGATGCTCTTTATCTTTAGAAATCTTAGAATGATTCCACTTTTTGTTATTCCAAATATTCTGCCAATTGTCTTGGTAGTTGGTGTGATGGGATGGCTAGGTTTGACTATAGATATCGGTGTAGCCATATCAGGCGCGATTATAATCGGGGTAGCGGTAGATGACACCATTCACTTTTTAGTCAAGTATCGTGAAGCAAGAAGTAGGGGAGACTCCCTTGAAGATGCCCTTGCTTATGTGATGCAGTACGCTGGTAGTGCTATTATTTTTACCACTATTATTTTAAGTACAGCATTTATGATATTTGTTTTGAGTGATTTTTTACCAAATGTTCACTTTGGAATTGTGACCTCTATTGCACTTGTGATTGCAGTTTGGGTCGATTTGTTGATACTCCCTGCGGTACTGAGTCGGTTTGATAGTGCTAAGAAGAGTGTGTTGGTGAGTTAATCTTTTTCATAAAGATCAAAAATATTAACATTATCAGGAAGCTTCTGTACACCATCACGGTAAGAACGGGTATTGGAAATGATACGTTTAAAATGTTTCCGTAATGCACTTGCATCGGGAACATTAGGGCGAAACCAATCGCCTTTGGCAGAGAAAAGCCAATCAATAGCGTTTTGAATATCCGCAATAGAATAATTTTGTTCATGCATTAAAAATTTTATCTCTTTTGCCCATGACATTACATCAAAAGGTGCTTCAAATTGAGGGTCAATAGCGGAGAGTTTGGATATAAAATACTCTGTCATTGCAAATTGCTCTTCATTTGCTTTGTACTCATCTAAAATAATCTCTTTAGAATTACTAGTGCTATTGTTTGCTTTTTCGCGGTGCATCCAGCGTAAAAACTCTGCTCGCCAGTCAAAGGAGCGATTGTTTTTTGAGCGTTGATAGAGATGAAAATCATTAAATACTTCAGAGCTAAGCCTACTTTGATCAAGTTGAGAAAGAGCAAAAGTTTCTAAGGCTTGAAAGTTTTCATTAGAAAGATTGAGATAATAAGTTGCATCATGATATTCTTGATGTAGTGTTTGTGAAATTGTGGGTGCTGCAAGCGAGGGATTATTGATGGTCTCAATTAACTCTTTATGAATACCATATAAGATATGTGTATTTACCCCATCACGTTGGCGAGTGGTTTGTAAGATGTTTTTACTCACTAATGCGTCAAGTGCTTTTATCACTTCACCAACAGGTGTGCTAAGTTGTTCTGAGAGCATTTTGGCATGAGTTCCCTTATCATGGGTTCCCCATTGAAAGGTATGACGTATAACAAGAGGAATAAGGGCACGTTGTAAGAGATTTAAATCTGCTCTATCTATTAAAACTTTTGGAATCTGAACCATCTTATAGCTCTTTAGGTTTGCTGAGCTGAGGCTTTACATGTAAGCGTACTCGTTCATATTCTGCATTTACAACATTGAGAAAATAAGATTTGTCTCCTGCAACATTATCAAAAATCCAGCTTTTTCCAAGATTGCGAATAACATCAATATCTTCAGCTTTTAAAAGAAGTTCACCTGTATTCTTATCTTTTATTTTACTTATGTAAATCGCCTCAAAACGCTCCTGTGCAGAACCCTCAACATTCTCAGCTAAAATAATATTTTTACGGAGTTCATACATAAGATCATAAAGATGTTTAGCACTTTCATCTTCTATTTTTTGAGTTTGCTCAAAGCTTTGTGCCACTAGTGAAATCTTCTCAAAAGGATTTTTAAATTCCATACTCCCAGCAGAGAGACGACGAAAAAACTCACGATATTCAGAGCGATTGATAGATTGTGTAATATCACCAATATGTGCACGAAGATTGATATCTTCTTCAATCTTAAAATAGTTCATAAGTGAGGTGACAAATTGGGTTTTTATAGCTGCATCATGTTGTGTTAGTGACATTTATCTTCTCCATTAGCGTAATGATACCAATGTTTGTATATAATTGCGAATATTTTTTTTGGATTGGTTTATGAAATATTTTAATAAAGAGACCGTTTTGTTATTGGTAGTGCTATTTATTGGACTGCTTTTGGTGCTAAAAACTGTTAAGTTTCCTACGTATGGGACGGTAAATGTTGCGATAATGCAACAAAAGGGTGCTATTAAAACGGTGGATACCCAACAAAAGCTCTCCTCCACAAAACATATTTCAGTTGATAGTCTCAATTTCCTTGAATCACGGATTTTAGAACATCCAAATTTAGGAAAATTGGGATATACCAGTAATATCTTTTTGAAAGCTACGACTGAAATGAATGTTGAAACATCTGGAGAATATACTTTTTTTGTAACTTCTGATGATGGATTTCGACTTAAAATTGATGGAGTAGCTGTTTGTGAGCATCCAGGAGACCGTCCGATGAGAACAACGGTATGTAAGAAAATCCTCAATAAAAAGAGCCATCGTTTTGAACTTTTGTACTTTCAAGGGGGTGGACCTATGGGCTTACATGTAAGTTATAAATTTCAAGGGGAATCATCTTCTCATTTTATTGGCGAGGCATCAAAAAATATGAGCTTTAAGGAGATTAAATGATCAGTAGATTATCCTCAGAGCATAAAGAGCTTTTAACTTATATTTTTGCTGTTTTAATTATTGCTGCAAGCACATATATTTTTAATTACTATAACCCTGCATCTGTCTTTTGGGATGAAAACTATCATATTGCATCAGCACAGAAATATCTTGCTGGCGTCATGTATATGGAGCCACATCCTCCTCTTGGCAAGCTTTTTATTGCTCTAGGTGAACTGATTTTAAATCCTAATGAGGGGATAGATACAGCATATTTTTTAGATACAAATTATATAAAAAAATTTCCTGAAGGCTACTCTTTTGCGGGAATGAGACTATTTCCTACGCTTTTTGGAGGCGCTTCTGCTGCGCTGTTTTTCTTGATTTTGTATCGCTTTTCACGCCAAATGCAGTTGTCATTTCTTTTTACATCTTTTTATCTTTTTGCCAATGCTTTTATCCTTCAAAGTCGTTCTGCAATGCTTGAATCAACACAGATGTTTTTTATCTTTGCAGCGATTTTATGGTTTGCAATTATTTTTGATAAAGAACATAAATCTTATCGAGATTATTTTATTTTAGGTCTTTTTATTGGTTTGGCTACAGCGGTGAAGCTTAATGGACTTATATTGATACTTCTGTATCCATTTTTATATTTTTACCGTGTAGAAGCATTAAGTATTTTCTTGCATGTAAAGCAATTTCTTTTGCAAGGGCTGACTGTAGTAGCAGGCTTGATACTTGTTTTTATGGCAGTATTTTATATGCATTTCACCTTAGCAGATACCATGGGCGTTAAGTCGTATAAGGCATCACCTGAATATAAACAGATTATTAAAGATAAGGCAACAGCTAACCCTCTACATTTTTCTGTAATGATGATGGATAATTTGAATTATATCAAAGACTATAGTAAAACAGTTCCACGATATAACCCCTGCAAAAAAGTAGAAAATGGTTCTTTAGCCGCGACATGGCCATTTGGAAACAAGAGTATTAATTATCGCTGGGGTAAAAAAGATGGAAAAGTCAGCTATCTTTATTTACAGATAAATCCAATGATATGGTTTAGTGTTGTATTTGCAATGATTATGGCCTTTGCAATGATAATTTCAAAGTTTATTTTTGGCTTACATGTAAAGGAGAAACGACTCTTTTATTTGATTAGTACTTTTAGTGCAATGTACGCTTCATATATGATTACGATGTTTAATATTGAACGTGTGATGTATCTATACCACTATTTTATTGCTCTATTTTTTGGTGTATTTGTACTTTTTCTACTGTTTAATTATCTATTTAAAGATGCAATTGAAAAAGAGAGTAAAGTACTTAATATCGCAGTGATTATATTGGTTCTTGAAGTGATCTACTGCTATTATTATTTTGCACCGTTTACCTATTATAAGCCACTTACAACGATGGAGTTTTTTGATAGACAGTGGTTCGACTTTTGGAAGTTAAAGCCGATACTCTAAGATGAGTCAAGTTACGAAATTTTTATTTCTTGGAGTGCTTTCAACAGGAGTAGATTATCTAATGTACTCCTTGCTTATTTTGCTTTGTATTGACTATGTTATTGCGATTGTAGTAGGCTACAGCGCAGGTCTAATTGTTAATTATCATATTGGACGTCAGTATATTTTTACCTCAGGGACAAAGTTAAAAAACACGCATCGTGAATTTATTGCGGTAGTTTTAATTGCTATTGTGGGAATGTTATTAAATATAGCCATTGTGAAAGTATTAAGTTATTCTTTTTGGGATATCGACCCTTTGTATTCGCGAATTGCTGCAATTGGTTTTGTCTTTTTTTGGAACTATTTTTTACGTAAAATTTTTATTTATCATTAAGTTAAGAGGTACTAGTATATGTTGAAAAAAAATAAAGTTTATTTACTCTCTATCGTGGGGTCACTTCTATTTATTGTCTTTTTTACTTTATTTCATCGAGTAGAAATTTATGATTGCTCTGTGATACATTCTAATACAGAAAATAAGAGTATTACACTTCCATTTTCACAACAAAGTTCTGGCAATCATGATTACATCTATCAATGTAGTGTAAAATCTCCTTTTTCTCAAACAGTAAAAATAGGCATTGCCGTTGATGACCGTTTAGATAGTTTAATGTTGAACGAGGAGAGTATTTCTCTTGATTATATGCAGACCCTTTATGCACAAGAAGCTTTAGATGATTGGAAACGAGGATATCCTTTTGATTTATCATTAAATAAGGGTCTTAATACAATTCAGGTAACTGGCAATGATAAGGGTGGAAAATTTGGTTTTCGGATGGCACAAAGCTTAGATTATATTGAATATATTTTACTTTTTATTTTTGGTATTATTCCTCTTCTTTTTGGTCTTTATTTTTTGATTTTCGATCTTATTTTTGAGAGTGATTATAAACAAATACCTTATAAGTTCTCTTGGAGTCATCTTCCCTATTTTATTATTGTTTTAGGTATTATATTAAGAATTTATCTTCTGGTGTCTGTACCAAATACGATGTATCAACATGATTTTTCTGGGCATGTTAATGCCATCAAGCACTATGCTGAATTTCCATTTGAGATTCCGCAGGCAGATAAGAGCTTACAGTTCCCACAGCAACCACTGTATTATATGAGCAGTGCTATTGTTTACAGTATCTCTACAGCACTAGGATTTAGTGAATATGATGCTATTTATGCTGTACGTTCGATGTCAGTGTTCTATGCTGCTTTATGGCTTGTATTGTCCTTGGCCTTAGCGCGATTATATCTTATCAATAACTTTAGTATCAATATCTTTATGGCTTTTATGGCATTTACACCCTCTTTCATCTTTTTAGGTGCAGTAGTAAATAATGATGCACTTAATGCCGTGTTAGGCATTTGGGCACTTTATGAAATTTCAGCTTATGTTTTAAATCGATATCCCAAGCATTTTTGGCGTGCTTCTTTAGCGGTTTTATTGGCGGCATTGACAAAAATTTCATCTCTTCTCTTTGCTATCTATTTTGTAGTGATGTTGTTGGTGATGTATTATCAATACAAGGATAATAAAGTGATATTAAAGCGTCAAATATTACTTTTTGGACTGGGAGTACTTTTTATCTTTGGTTTTGCACTTTTAAAATCACATGTACCCGCAAATCAAGAATTTCTGTTTGTTAATAGTGCACTTTATGCAAGACAGATACTTCCAACTTTTGATCTTAATTATTTTATGTCATTTTATTGGTTTGATTTAATTAAAGAGGGACAATCTTATGTTTTTGGGAGTAATACAATTCGATATTCACTACCAACATATTTCTATGGAACAATGCTAAGTGGAGAGTTTGAAATTGTTCGTTATTTTAAAGCGGGTGAATATTTTAAAATAGCATCACAGTTACTCTACGTTCTTGGTATTATTTATGTTATAGGATTTTTAAGTTATTTTTATTTTTTCAAGAGATTAACGAGAATTCAAAAGTTTTTGCTTCTGCCTGTCCTTATTAATGCTATATTGATTATAAAATTTTTATCTGATTATTGGGTTGTCTGTAATTCTGATTTTAGATACTTTACACCTGTATTAGCAGCTATAGGATTAATCTTTGTTTTGGGTCTTAATGCATTGAAAAATAGGTACGCATGGCTAATGAAGCCTATTAGTATTATAGCGATACTGCTTGTAGTTATTGAAATTTATTGGATGGTGAAACTTATTGAAAAAACTTAAACTGTTTTTTCAATAATGTAGCGTGGACGCTCTTTGGTTTCCATATAAATTTTCCCAATATACTCTCCTACGATACCGATAGAGAGCACTTGAATACCTCCAATAAAATAGATAGGAAGTACAGTTGAAGCCCAACCAGGAACGGCTTCTTCACTAAACAGTTTGACTCCTAATACCCAAGTACTCATCATAAGTGTAGCTATGAAAATTAAAAAACCTGTCGCTGTAATAAATCGTAATGGCATGACTGAAAAAGAGGTAACACCATCCCAAGCAAAAGAGAGCATTTTCTTGAGTGGATATTTGGATTCACCTGCAAAACGTTCTGCGCGATCATAATAAACACTGCTGCTCTTAAATCCCACAAGAGGTACCATAGCACGAAGAAAAAGATTGACTTCTTTGAATTTTTTTAGTTCTTCAATAGCACGACGACTCGTAAGGCGGTAATCAGCGTGGTTAAAAACAATATCAACACCCATAAGATGCATTAATTTATAAAAACCTTCTGCTGTAGCACGCTTAAAGGCTGTATCTGTTGTGCGTTCTTTTCTTACAGCGTAAACAATATCATTATTATCATTGTAGCTATCAATCATCTCTTCAATAATCTCAATATCATCTTGCAAATCTGCATCTATACTAATAACGATATCACCTTCAACTGTGAAGAGACCTGCAAGTAAGGCGTTTTGATGTCCACGGTTTCTTGAGAGTTTGATACCACTTACATGTAAGTATTTAGATGAGAGTTCCTCGATGATACTCCATGTCTTATCTTTGCTTCCATCATCAACAAAACAGATACGACTTGTATCGTCTATCTTTTTATTTGCTATGAGTTTTTCAAAAAGTGCTAAGAGACGTGATGAAGTTTCGTTAAGAACCTCTTCTTCATTGTAGCTAGGTAGAACGATAGTAAGTTGCATTTTTATCCTTTAACCAATATTCATAGAGAATATCGGAAGTAACATTGCTGAGACAATAAAGCCGATAATACCACCAACAACAAGCATCAGCGCAGGTTCAAGTAGTGATAAAAAGAGTGCAATTTTATCTTTATTATCTTCAAAATAGAGATCTGAGAGATTTTGTAAGATTGAAGATACTTCACTTGTCTCTTCACCTAATGCAATAGCTTGGACAAAAGAGGTGTCAATCTTATATCCTCCGCCTTTAAGAAGGGCATTAGAAAACTTAGAACCCTCAACAACACGCTGTGCGGCATCTGTGAATTTTCTCTTAATTACACTGTTTTTGACAATATTGGCAGCAAGATTGGCAGTTTGCACAAAAGGAACTCCAGAGCGAATCAAAACAGAAGATATATATGAAAAGCGCCCAAGTTCAGATGTTTGAATAATAGGACCGAAGAAAGGTATTTTGAGCATAAAAAGATCTACAGCGTATTTAAATTTAGGATTAAATTTCATTAGTAAAGAAAATGATGTGACAAAAATTGTAATTGCAATAGCCATAATCATCCAATGTTCAGTGAAAAAGTCTCCTAAATTAATAACAAACTGAGTAATCCCAGGAAGTTCTTGCCCTAATTGTTCAAAGATGCTTGTGATTTTTGGTACTACAAAGGTTATCATAAAAGCAACCATAAACAGTGATACTACAATAATAAAACCAGGATAAGCAAAAGCATTTTGTATCTGCTTATTGACGCGATCTTGCTCTTTTAGAAAAACTGAAAGTTCTAATAAAACCTCTTGCATAATACCACTATTTTCAGAAACTTTAATTGACTGTTTATAAAAATCAGGAAGATTAAGAATAGATTGTGTTTCAAGTGCTTGATGGAAGCTTTTACCTTCATCAAGATGAGTGATTATTGTAGCAATAAAGCTTGATAATGTTTTGTTTTGGACATATTGATTTTGAGCTAAGCGTAGCGCATTAACTATGGATATTCCTGCTTTAAGATAGATAGAAAGATCACGACTCATGGTCGCTAGCTCTTTGGACTTAATAGTTTTCTTTCTTTTTAATGAAATATTAGAAAAAACTGTACTGTTTTCTTCCGAAACACTAGTATAATAAATCTGTTTTGCACGGAGCCTTTTTTTTGCATCTTCAAGATGGTCTGCTTCGATAAGCCCTTTGCTTTTAGAACCATCGCTTAAAAGTCCTTTGTATTTAAAGACCATAATGCTCCTTAGTGGTCATAATCACGAGTATCACTCGGAAGTAATTCAGAGTTATCAAAAAAAGCTGTTACATCTGAAAAAGATTTGCTTACTGCTACAGGTTTCATATATGGATCAAAAAGATAATATTTTTCATCATTTTCTACAGCATAGTGAGAACTACTTTTATTATTAAAAAGTGAAAACTTAAAACAGACATTATTGATAGCATGATTTTTATCTATTAGAGGTAAAAAAGTGATAGTACGAATCTGTCCAAAAGTGTCGGGAAAATAGATATTTGGAGAACTTGTAAATAATGAAAACCCCTTCTCATCAGCTTTTTTCCCATCAAGATAGACATGACACTCTTTACAAGGTTCTAAGCAGATAATTTCTGCTTTACGTTTATAGGGTAAATCAGCTAAAAAAGTTTTTATATTTTTCAGTGTGAGCTTATCTGTATTTGCAAGAGGGGGCTTTGTAAGCTTATGTACAAAAACTCCATATAAAATACCTATTAAAAGAACTACAATAAGTAGTTCAAAAAGAGTAAATGCCCTACTGTTTGATACAGTTGGCATAGGTGATGTCTTTGTTCTCTTTGGTTCCACCTTCTTTTCTATTAGCACCTAATGAGATAAGGTCAATACCATCTTCTGTCTGTATATAGATATATGGAGTTTTCCATGGATCTTTAGGAACAATTCCATTTTCAAAATAAGCTGATGGTGAGTAACCAGGGTAGTCTTCAGGACTAGGGTTTTTAGATAAGGCATCAAGACCATGTTCTTGATCAGGATATCGCCCATTGTCGAGCCTAAACATATCAAGAGCATTTTTAATACTTTTCATCTGAATACAGACAAGATCTTGTTTTGCCTCTTCGCTTTTTCCGATAAGGCTAGGCATAACTAATGCCGCCAAGAGTCCTAAGATGATGATAACGATCATCAGTTCCATAAGTGAGAATGCTTTTTTCATAATTGTATTTTTTTCCTTTAAATTTAAAATTACATACCTGGTCGAGGAGGTAAAATAAGGTTACGAGTTGTTTGTTCGTAATTTGCTGGGCTGCTTGAGTCGATATTTATCTCTTGCTGAATTGTAGGATTTTGCATATCTAATGATAAATGCTGCTGGTATCGATTTCATCGTATTTGTTTTAAGGTTTTTTATTCGTAATTGAATATCAGTATTGCCTTCA
>JAYEPE010000300.1:0-1792 GCA_034723735.1 Campylobacterota bacterium
AAAATTCAAAAGGTGAAGCCCAATAATCTTTTCTCTTCCAAACTCTTCTATCAGACATATATCTTATTTTGTTAAAAAAATCATTAACAGTTTTTAGTTTTTTTATTGTTGTTTTTGTTTTTGCAGACTCAAGCATTTTATCCCACAGTAAAACTCTTTTTAATGCTTTACTACCATACTTTGTTTCTATTTTTTTTAGATTTGATTGTGAAATATTATAAGTTGATTCTGCGTTTATTAGATATAGTGCTAATGGTACTAAAAAAGTAAATAAAAATATTTTTTTCATAACAACCCTATCCTAATAATTATTTTTAAAATAATGTTACTTAAATTGTAGCATATTATCCTAAAAAACTACTATTTAGTTTTTATAGAATTTAGATATAAAGGAAGATAAGTAAAATTACTTATCTGTTTTTTTAGTTGTTGTTGTTTTTTTAGCAGGTGCTTTTTTTGTAGTTGTCTTTTTTGCCGTAGTTTTTTTAGTTGTTGTTTTCTTTGCAGGTGCTTTTTTAGCAGCTGTTGTCTTTTTAGCAGCAGCTCCTCCTCTTCTACCTTTTGCAGGTTGATTTTTAATAATCTCTTTAACTTCATCCCAAGATAATGCTTTTATATCTTGCTCATCTAACTCTTTTGGTAGTTTATAGTTTTTCTTTTTAGATTTAATATATGGACCATATCTTCCAATAATAATCTGTGTCTCCTCATCAGGAAAATCTTTAAGTAAAGCTTTTGCTTTTATCTCTTTTAATTCTTTAACAACCTCCATAGCACGAGGAAATTCAATAGTATATGGATCGTCCTCTTTTAAACTAAAGTATTCAGATTTTATTTGGATATATGGACCAAATCTACCAATTGCAACTTTTACATCAGAACCATTTTCATCTTGTCCTAGTACTTTTGGAAGTTGAAGTAGTACAAGTGATTCTTCAAGTGTGATGTTGTTTACACTAATCTCTTTTGGGATAGATGCGATTTTTGGTTTCTCTTCATCCTCTTTTACTCCACACTGAACATATGGACCATACATACCAACTCTTGCAGTAATTGGTTTATTTAAAGTAGGGTGCATTCCAAGCTCTCTTATATCAGAAAACTTTGCTCTTGGTGCATTTTCAGTTTTATCATCAACATTTTTTACAAATGGTTCATAAAACTCTTTCATCACAACATTCCATGCAACTTTACCCTCAGCAATTTTATCAAACTCCTCTTCAACATGAGCCGTAAACCCTAAAGACATAATATGTTCAAAATGCTCAACTAAGAAGTCATTTACTACTGTACCTATTAAAGTAGGTTTTAGTTTTTTATCTTCTGTTTTGATGATATATTCTCGTTGCTGTATAGTCGCAATTGTTGGAGCATATGTAGAAGGTCGTCCGATACCCTCAGCTTCCATTTTCTTAACAAGTGATGCTTCTGTATATCTTGCAGGTGGCTTTGTAAAAAGTTGCTCTGTTGTAAGCTCTTGGATATCTAAAGTTGTACCTTTACTAATAGCAGGTAAAAATTTCTCTGTATTATCTAAGGCAGATTCTGGGTCATCACTACCTTCTGTATAGGATTTCATAAATCCTGCAAATACTATTTTTGTACCTTTTGCTTGAAATTCATATTCACCATTTTCTCCAGCTTTAATCTTGTATGTTGTATTTGCTACAACTGCTTGAGCCATTTGAGTAGCTATTGTCCTTTTCCAGATTAAACTATAAAGTCTATATTGACCATGGTCTAAGTATGGTTTTACATCACTTGGTTTTAGTGCAAGATTTACTGGACGAAT
>JAYEPE010000301.1:0-1782 GCA_034723735.1 Campylobacterota bacterium
TGCCTTCTAGATTCTCTTTACCCTCTAACTCAAGCATCTTTCTTGTAAAGTAGATCACTCCATAACCGGTTGCTTCAGGTCGCATGAGTGAACCGCCAAAGAAGGCTGGTTTTCCTGTTAGTACACCTTCAAATGCAGATGTCATTCTTTTATATTCACCAAAGAGGTAACCAATCTCACGTCCACCTACACCTATATCTCCTGCAGGAACATCGATACGTGGACCAATATATTTATGGAGCTCTTTCATAAAGGCTGCACAGAATTTCATCACTTCAAAGTCACTTTTCCCTTTAGGATCAAAATCACTACCACCTTTACCACCACCAATAGGTAGACCGGTTAGAGCATTTTTCAGGATCTGTTCAAAACCTAAGAATTTTAAAATACCTTCATTCACAGAAGGGTGAAAACGAAGACCACCTTTATAGGGTCCAAGTGCATTGTTAAATTGAACACGGTAGCCAGTATTGACCTGGATCTCATTGTTATCATCTAGCCACGCAACTTTAAACTTAATCACTCTATCAGGTGTGATCAATCTTCTTATCACAGCATTTTTTGCATTTTTTGCATAAATCTTATCTGACTTAAATAGTGGTAAGATAGAGAGAAGCACCTCTTCCATTGCCTGAAAAAATACATCATCTTCCGCACAATTCTCATTTCTTAGTTTTTCAATCTCTTTTTTTGCATCTACAATACTTAATTTTTTCATTTTTTTCCTTTTATTGGTTTTAATTTTTCAATTAAGATCATTTTACAAAAATAATAATAAAAATATATTTACGCTTTACATTGTGTACATTTTCATTATATCTTGGCAATGATATTTTCAAACTCCTTTGTAATATTCTCTTTGCTTGAACCCTCATGATACTCTATATCATGAATAAAAAGTGTGTCACCTTTAATATCAAGCGTTAGTGTTCCGGGCGTAAGGGTGATAGAATTGGCAAGAAGAAGCTTTTTCCAGTCACTGTCAAGATTTGTTTTTACCGCTACGATAGCAGGTGATAGTTTCATATCTCTACTTAACGTTCTTTTTGTTATACGTAAATTTGAAATGATCAGGTTTTTTAGTAGAACCCATAGGTAAACTCCAAGCCAAAAGGGACTAATGAACTCAAATGTATTGTGAGTGAAAAGTTTTAAATACAACAAAGAGATAGAAAAACTCACCACTACCCCGATCAAGATATTTGCTATTTGAAAACTTGCAGTTAAAATAAGCCACATTCCAAAGAGCAATATGGTCCAAAACAATAGTCTCATTATTTATCCTTCGGCATATATAAAAAGTCACTGGAATGTTTAGTAACACCCAAATAGTCATCTTCAAGCTTTAAGCTGTCAGGGGGACAGACATCCGTACATAACGAACACCAGCAGCATCTTCCATAATCGATACGGGGAATACACTGTGAAGCATTTTTAGCATTGTACTCTTTGTCGGTCTTTATCATGTCTATCGCATCATTCATGCAGACATCCTGACAGTTTGCACAACCAATGCAGTCAGCCAAAAAATTCGTATGAAAACCTCGATACCCTTTAGCTGTCTCTTTTTTGACAGCAGGATAGGCTATCGTATTGGGCTTTTGCCAAAAAGCAGTCAGTATGCTCAGCGGTGAAAGTGTTCCTTTTAGATCAACAGACCATTTCATCTTCTTACCTTTCTATCTCTGGGGGACAGATACCGAGTGAGTTCATGATCAATGCCACATCACTCAACTCTGCTCCTATCAAAAGATCTTCCAAAAGTGTGTACGCATGCACAAG
>JAYEPE010000302.1:0-1775 GCA_034723735.1 Campylobacterota bacterium
TTATGTCCGCTCTGCCGTATATCTTGATTATTGGCACGGTCATCTATGTTATTTCTAAAATTATGTGGGTAGAAGCCCTGCACCGCATATCCATTACCAAAATGTCTGCCATGATGGGACTTGTTCCAATGATGACACTCTTTTTTGCCTACTTCTATCTTAATGAGGTACCCGAATTTCGTCAAATATTAGGCATTATTCCTATTTTGCTAGGTGGCTATCTTTTAACAAAACCTATAAAAGGAAAGAGCTAAGATGCAATTTGATAAAGATATGATTTTTGATAAATACTCTTTTGATATGTCAAAATTCAAGTTTCATTTACTGAACAAACAATAAAATCTGCAATAAAAATACAGAATAGACATAATTTATAATACTGTGATAGCTTAATAATAGCTACTGCACTTGAAAACAGTTGTAATATTTTATATAGTGAAGATATGCATCATAATCAGAAAATAGATTTGCTTACTATTATAAATCCCTTTATATTAAAGTAATTCATTAATATATGAAACTTACTCAAAGCTTCGCCTTAAACATAAACCTTTTATATGTTGTTGAATATGTCATTTATTATGCTCAGGCACCTATTATACTCAATTATCTGCTTTTACCTGCTATAATTGAGTTAAAAATTAAGAGAAGCAATGAACTTAACACATTTAGATGAAAAAGACCGCCCAAAGATGGTTGATGTCTCCGACAAAGATTTAACTACACGTATCGCTATAGCAAGTGGAATTATTGAGATGAGCCAAGATGCGTATGACGCTGTTGTAAGCGAAAAAACCAAAAAAGGTCCAGTTATTCAAACTGCTGTGATTGCGGCGATTATGGGAGCTAAAAAGACTAGTGATGTTATTCCTATGTGTCATCCACTTAACCTCAGCGGAATCAACTGCGATATCGAAGAACTACCGGAACTTCCTGGTTTTAAACTAACAACGACCGCAAAGCTTACAGGTAAAACTGGTGTAGAGATGGAAGCACTTACAGGTACAAGTATTGGTCTTTTAACGATTTATGATATGCTTAAAGCTATCGACAAAGGGATGATTATTCGTGATATTCAACTTGAATCAAAATCAGGAGGGAAAAGTGGTGATTTTAGACGGTAACGCTAAACAACCTAAACTCGAACTCGACTACCCATGTGAGTGGCGATATAAAATCGTAGGTGAAGAAAAAGAGCGAATGATTACAGCAGTTTGTGAGATTATCTCTGAAAAAGAGCATAAAATAGCAGATTCAAATCGTTCTAAAAGTGGAAAATACACTAGCTTAAATCTTGATTTACTTGTCCACAACGAAGAAGAACGCAACTTTATTTTTCAAGCACTCAAAGCACATCAACATATCAAAATGGTTTTATAAGGAGATCTACAATGGAAATTCAAAAATTTGAACGTGATATCATCACTAGCTATAAAAACAGTTCTGAGCAATCTCTACAACTACGTATGCAAGAGCTTATCGCACATATTCAAGAAGAGTGGAATATTCCCAAAGAGAATCTCAGTATTGCACAACTTAGTGTTATTAGCAATACTGTTATTACACAAGAAACTTCTGAACTACATGATAATCTTCAAGACTTGCTTGCTCAAAAAGAGCGTATCGAACGTCAGATACAACGCCAACGAGAGGCATTTCAAGAATCAAAGTATCAAGTATTTGATGCTATAGAATCTAATTTTAATAAAAACTCGCAAGAACTTCAAGCCAAAGTTCATAGCGTTAAGCTTCAGTCTCTTGATCTTTTTGACATG
>JAYEPE010000303.1:0-8361 GCA_034723735.1 Campylobacterota bacterium
TGCAAAAGGTCTTAGTATCTCAATAAGTCCTTGCATTGAATCAACTCCATAAAGTTCAATATCAATATCTTTACTCTTAGGATTGTGCATCAATATATCACGTAAATATCCTCCAACAAGTATAGGTCTAATGTTATGAGATAATAAGTTAGAAATTAGAGGTTCTAAAGCAGAGGGTAGGGTGATTTTCATTATTTTTTTATAAGGATGCTCTTAATATTAAAGCTAAAGTTAGAACCTTCATTGATTTTGGAAGTAATTGTTAAAGTAAGATTATGTAGTTTTAAAATGTAATCAACAATAGCCAGACCTAGACCCATAGAGTTATCCCAAGTATTTTTACGCACACGATAAAATTTTGAAACAATACTGTTTAATTCGCTCTCTTTAATCCCAATACCCTTATCTATCACACTGAGTGTATCATTTTCTATAATAATATTAATATCAGATTGGGAATATTTGAGTGCATTATCAATAAGATTTATTAATACAAGCTCAAGCATGGCTTTATCAGCACTTACATGTAAAGAGTTCCCTTTAAAAATAATTTTTTGTTCACTATATTTTTTTTCTAAATTTTCAATAATATCATTAATCAAATCATTCAAGTTAAATGTATGTGGCTTAATACTAAGATCATTATTTTCAAGTTTTACGGAGAGGGCAAGTCGATCAAGCATATGTGAAATTTTCATAGCATTAGAGATGATTTTCTCTAAAAATCTATTTCGAATTTTCTTAGGAGTATCTAAATCATCACGTAGTGTTTCTGCGTAGCCATTAATAGCTGCAACAGGATTTTTAAATTCATGACTAATTGCAGAGAGAATATCATTTCTCTGTTTATTGATAAGACGCAGTTTAGCTGTATGTTTACGTTTTTGACGTGAGCGACTGTGCAGTTTTTTAGCCAAATCTTTTAACATTACTGAGATCTGCAAAAATTCACTAAAGTAGCGTGTTTGCAAAACTGCTTTGTAATTTTTATCGGAGAGTTCTTCAAGATACAGGGTTATTTGTTCAATATCGTAGCGTATTTTTTTACTCATTTGATAGGGAATAATGATAGAGAGTAGAATAAAAAAAGTAATAGCAAATGCCATGCGATACCAAAAAATATAAAAGCTATCAAAAACAGCTTCTAAACTCATAGAGAGACGTAAAAAGACTTTTTTATCATTAATGCTAACTGCTTTAGCTACATAAATAAAATCTTCTTTCAAGGTATTTGAATAGCGAATAGCGATACCATACTCACTTTTTCTTGCCCCAATAATCTCCTCACGTGTAGCATGGTTTTCCATCTCGGAACGTTTATAGTTACTCTCTGCAATTACAAGACCATTATTTTCAATGAGGGTGAGCCTAAATCCACTAGCTTCTTTTACTTTATTGGCAAAAACATCGAGGTTTTTATTATATTTGAGTTGAATAATAAGTAGATTAATAGTTTTTTTGAGCTGAGTTTCATTATTTATAATCACTATATCTTTGAGTGCCAAATAACTCATAAAAGAGGCAATTAATATAGTCCCCACAAAGAGACCCATAAATTTTATAAAAAAGAGATGGTGGATTTTTAACACAGTGTGTAACCTACACCTCGCACGGTCTTGATATAGTCCTTATTTTTTTCAGGATCAATTTTCTCTTTAAGACGATTGATAGCAACATTAACTGTGCGGTCTTGATAAAATTCATCGCCTCTCCAGACATGTTCAAGTAGGTATTCACGGCTAAGTACAATATTTTGATTACTAATGAGGGTATAAAGCAGATCAAATTCAAGTTTACTCAGTTCTATAAGTGTAGTGTTAATATGTAGTTGCCGTGAAGCTAGACTAAGTATCATATCTCTATAATCAACGGTATTTTTATCGATATTGGGTTTTGTGCGTTTTAAAATGGCTTTAATTCGAAGAATAAGTTCTTTCATTCTAAAAGGTTTGGTCATATAATCATCTGCACCAATTTCAAACCCCTCTTCGATATCACTCTCTTTATTTTTAGCAGTTAAAAAGATGACGGGAATATCAATTCCTTTGTTACGAAGGCCAGCAATAAATTCACTGCCCTCAGTTCCTGGAAGATTACGATCCATGATAAGCAAATCAATAGGCTCTTCTTCTAAAGCTTGTAAAACATTTTTAGTACTTAAAAATCCTATAGCTTCAAACCCCTGCTTTTCTAGATTATATTCTATAAGTTCAAGAATATCTTTTTCATCTTCAACAATAATTATTGTAGCGTTCATAGGCAATCCATTTTCATACACAATTGTAGCGTAAGTACTTAATATTGTGCTATAATCAAAGGGATGGATATACTCAATTTAATTATTTTGATAGCTACTTTTGTAACAATATTAGGTTTTTTGATATTTTTGTATGTATATAAACCTTCAAAAAAGAAGAAATTACATGTAAAAGAGAAAGAAGTTAAAATACGGGTGCAGACTCCTAGTTTTAAAAAGCTTTCAGATATTATCAAAAATCATGCAAGTTTAAATACAGATTTGTATGAAGCTTCAGAACTTATTCTTAAGCATTATGGTGTAATTAAAGCAAAGCATGGTCTTGCCCCAGACAAAGATTTTAAACGATATGCAGAAGTTATTTTTGCTATTGCAACACATCACAATACTAATAAAGAGCTCATTTTAATGTTTGATAAAGAACTTACGCGACGAAATCCAAGCTATAAGCGTGAAATTGAAGAGATGCTTAATCGTGGGCTTTCTGCGCGAGTTTAGAACCAATTTTTTTCCATTTACGATTTGCATGAATATCCCCAAAAAGAAGTACATCTTTTAATAAGGCCTCTTTGACCAAATAATCTTCATCTAAAGAGATATACAATTCACCCTTATCACTCTTAAAAATATCTTGATTAATAACTACAGTAATAAGTTTATCTTCGTGTGTAGGCATTAAGTTAGCAAGCTCTTTGTATTTGACTCCATCAGGCTTTGTTATAAGAATCTCACCTTTTTTATTGCTTCCACCAGCAGCATAAACTACTTTTTCATCGCCTAGATTCATAGTTAGTAGTAGAGATCTTACATTAAAGAAAATTGATTGAAGGTCATTGTTGGCATAATAATCAAGAGTTTTCATGCTAGAACTTTTTTTACGTTTTACAGTTGTATTAATATTGAGTGTAAATACATCAAATATATTTTTCTCAACATCTTTTTCTTTAAGACGATGCTCTTCAATTTTTGCTAGTTTAGGATAAAAAACAAAAAAAGTTTGATTATAAAATTGTGTAGCACTTCGAGTGATTTTATAGAGTTCAGGCAGATAAATCCCATTCTCAATAATCCCAAAACTCTCATGAATTTCACGTCTATTTTGCCCAATAGATGCAGCCTTTCCTGTAAGAGCCGCATCAACATAGATATGATAACGCCCATCTTTTTGAAATCTGCTTACATAAGCTTCACCAATTTTTCCAAAGATAGAAAAATCAACATCATAAAGGGCTGATATTTTTTGGGCATTTAAAGATGAAAAAATAAATAGTAATATAAAAATATATCTCAAATAAAATCCTTTTTGGTATGATAGTATATTACATGTAAAGGTACAAAATGAAGTCAGTTACTATTAGCCCTCTTGAAAACCCTAAGTTTGTGAAACCTATACGTATCAATTATGTGCAAAATTCTCAAAAACTCTCTTGGGAAGCGGTGAGAAGTCATGATAGTGTGGCTATTTTACTCTATCATAAAAGTAAAGATAGCTTTGTTTTAGTCAAACAGTTTCGTCCTCCTGTGTATGTCTGTGATAATGCTTATGAGTTTACCTTTGAATTATGTGCAGGTATTATTGATAAAGAGTGTTCTTTAGAACAAATTGCTAAAGAAGAGATAGATGAAGAGTGTGGTTATGATGTTTGTGTTGAGAAAATAGAAAAAATTACCTCATTTTTTACAAATGTCGGTGTTTCAGGTGCAAAACAGCATCTCTTTTTTGCTACATTAGATGAGAGTATGAAAATTCATGAGGGTGGAGGAATTCATACTGAATCAATAGAGCTTATATATTTACATGTAAGTGAGGCTAAAAAATTTCTGTTTGATGAATCTAAGGCAAAGACACCAGGTTTAATGTTTGCGTTTTATTGGTTTTTTGATAGGTTTAAAAAGTAGAGTTTGGGGAAATTAAAAAACACAGGCGTAAAAGCCTGTGAAAGTACCACTACAGTGGTGTAACGTTTTCTGCTTGAGGGCCTTTTTGACCTTCACCGATTTCAAAAGTTACTTTTTGACCTTCAGCCAAAGAAACACGACCATAACCTGAGTTATTTACTTGACGGAAGTGAACAAATAAATCTTTGTCTCCGTTATCTTGTTGGATAAATCCATAACCTTTTTCTTCGTTGAACCATTTTACAGATCCGTTTAGTAATTCTGCCATTGTTATACCTCTATAGGAAAAATACACTTCTTTCGAAGCGGAATCAAAATTGTGGAGAGTCTTCAGGGGTCTAAGCAGAGTTTACTTGTTACACACTAAAGATGAACTCGAGCCTCATCTTTTTCATCGGGAAAATTATAGCTGATTTTTTTAAAAAACGCTAATATATCTCTTTAACCCGTCCTACTTCGCCACTCATAAGACGCACTTTGATACCATGAGGGTGCTTGGAAGAATTGGTCAAAATATCACGTACAACCCCCTCTGTTAGGTCTCCTGAGACCTGATCTTGTTTGAGGACAATGGCGACACGAAGGCCACTTCTAATATTTTTTCTTATTTGTCCATTCATGTTAAGATTTAAGCTCATAATTTAATACTTTTTTGATAGTATCTACCGAACAGAAGAAAATTGCATCAAAAATTGGGTTCAAGCGTGTTGTATTTTCATCAATAATTTCAAAGGGTTTTATTGTAAATCCATCACCATCTTTGAGATGTTTGGGCATGACTTCAAATTCAATAGGACCTAAGGTTCGAAGTAAATTCATCACTTTTTTATATTTCTTATCCTCTTTATCAGGCAAGAGTGTTCCATTTTTACTCTCATTAACACGAATATCCAAGAGTAAAGTCAATTTGTCTTTAAAGATTACCTTACCCCACTTCACAGTTCCTCGCGAAAAACGAAATTCACTATTTTTAGCAATAAGAGGATGAGGTTTTGTTTTACGAATTACTTCAAGAAGTTGAAGAAAAAAGTTTTTTCCTCCAAAGGCATTAGCATATTCAAGTAGTTGCTGGTGATATTGTGCTTTTAGAGCATCATCAAGATTGTTAAAGTCACACATAGGGACTTCCTTAGTAGTAGTTTAGAAGAAATTATAGTGTTTTTACAATAAACATTAGCAGATAAAAGAAAGCAAGAAAAAAAGTTTTAAAAGATATACTTATAAAAGTAGTATAAAATAAAAAGGTATCGCATGAAAAAAATTCTAATGGTTGTAGTATTAATTAGTGGACTCTTTACTCTTTCATCAGCAAGAGATTTTGATATTCGTATTGAAAATCAGTGTAAATATTACGTAACAGATGAAGGAAGATATCACTCTGAAGCGAGTGGCTATGTTTTAGGTGTTGTTGCAGGTATGAAATCTATGATTGGTGTGAATGAGAGAAGTGCAGCATTTAAAGAAAGTTTAGGCTATATCGCAGATAAAGCATGCATACGAGCACTTCGAAACAGTGCAGATATTAAATTTAATGTAAAATATCAAAATGCACTCTATCAAGTTTTAACGAAGTAAGTCTTGGCTAACCAACAAAGTTATGACAAAATTTTGACACGCTTTACGCAAATTTTGCGTAGATTGTATGAGGGTGAGGTACTGAGTGTCTCTGAATTGGCAAAAGAGTTCAATGTAAGTACTAAAACAATTCAAAGAGACTTTAACGAACGTCTCTATCACTTTCCAATAGAAAAAGTTGGACGAAAATGGAAAATGAGTCAGGGTCACTCTATAGTAAAAGAGCGAACTATCCAAGAGAAGCAGGTTATAGAAGTGCTTGAAAACATCGCTAATGGCATCAGTGACACCTTTGGTGCAAATACAAAAAATCTCTTCTCAAAAATCCAAAATCCAACAGATAACTCCATGTATTCAAAAACTATCATAGAAGACATAACTGGTAATGTAGAGTTACTTTTTAAGATAGAAGATTCCATTAGAAATAGGTATCAGATATCATTCTACTTCAATGAAAAACTTCGCCACGTAAATCCTTATAAAATTGTCTCCTTTGATGGCTTTTGGTATCTTTATGCTTATGAGATTTTAAGCGATAAAATTAAGACCTACTACTTTAATGATATAAGAAGTGTAGAACTAAGTGATAGTGTGTTTATAGTACAAGAAAATATTGCAAATGCCTTGAAAAACTCTCTCAATGCTTGGTTTGAACCAAACGCTAAACCTTTTAAAATACTCTTACATGTAAAGAGCGAAATCGCAAAATACTTTTACAGACGACCACTTTGTGCCACGCAAGTAATAATAAAAGAGTATGAAGATGGCTCAATAGATATAGAACTTTTCGCTACAAGTGAAAAAGAGATACTCCTAGAGATAAAAAAATGGATGCCAAACTTGATAGTAAAATCACCCAAATCTCTAGCCAAAGCGAGTAGTGATGTGGCAATAGAGTTTATAAATGCACAAATAGGAACACTTTCTAGCTAAACGGACACGACCTTGTCAGCTCTTACATGTAAGATATGTAAAAAGGTTAAAATTGCAACAGCTAACAGATTTAAAAGCGATACTGCACTCTAAAAGAGCTAATATCTACTATCTTGAATATTGCCGTGTAATGCAAAAAGATGGTAGAGTGCTGTATTTAAGTGAAGCAAAAAAAGAGTATCAATACTGGAATATCCCTATCGCAAATACTACATGTCTGCTTTTAGGCACAGGAACCTCTATCACACAGGCTGCTATGAGAATGTTAGCACAGGCTGGTGTTTTGGTTGGGTTTAGTGGAAGTGGTGCAACTCCATTACTGATGGCAACAGAGATAGAGTGGCTCACACCTCAAAGTGAATACAGACCAACAGAGTATATCCAAGGCTGGATGCGTTTTTGGTTTGATGATACAAAGCGTTTACAAGAGGCTAAAAAACTTCAATTATCCCGAATTAATTTCATCAAAAAAGTCTATACAGCCGATAAAGATTTAAAAATGGCAGGTTTTAAGATTGAAGAGATAGAAAAAGATTTAGATGAGGTAATCTTAAATATCCAAGAGGCTTGTAGTGTAGGTAAATTACTCCAACTTGAAGCAAATCTAACAAAAAAACTCTATAAATATGCTGCTAAAGTAACTAATCAGGTAGGATTTAGTAGAGAGCACAATGCTGCTGATGATGCAAATGCTTTTTTAAATCATGGAAACTATTTGGCTTACGGTTTGGCAGCTTCAACACTCTGGGTACTTGGCATACCTCACGGATTTGCATTGATGCATGGAAAGACAAGAAGAGGTGCTTTGGTTTTTGATGTAGCTGATTTAGTCAAAGATGCCTTGATTTTACCTTGGGCTTTTGTCTGTGCAAGTGAAAAGATGGATGAGAAAGGTTTTCGTTCGCAATGTTTACAAAATTTTGTAAATCACAAAGCTTTGGATTTTATGTTCAAAGAGATAAAAGAGATTGCATTATTTCACACAAATGAGTTAAAATGATGGTAATATTTGTATCACAATGTGAGAAAAATGCACTCAAAAAGACACGAAGAGTCCTTGATGCTTTTGCAAACCGAATAGGAGATAATACATGGCAAACAGTAATTACCCAAGAGGGCTTGAAGGCAGTAAAAAAACTACTACGAAAAACTGCCTCAAAAAGCACAGCGATAAGTTGCCATTGGATACGAAGCCGTGCTAGAAGTGAGTTTATTTGGGTTGTGGGAAACAGAGAGAAGTTTAATAGTGAGGGGTTTGTGGCGGTGAATAGTACAATGAAGCCAATTTTAAAAGATTATAAAGAGAGTGATTGGAAATATTTGCCATTGATAAAAGCATTGGCTGCTATTGCTGCGCTTTTTCATGATTGGGGAAAAGCCAGTGATTTGTTTCAAGAAAAATTAAAACCAGATAGTAACAACAACAAAAAAGCTGATCCTTTAAGGCATGAGTGGATTTCCTGTTTGCTTTTATATACGTTCATAAAAGAGTGTGAAAAAAAAGATAGAGACTGGCTTACTTGTTTAGCAGATGGTGAGATAGAAGAGAAATTGATTATAAAAGAGCTAAATCTAAATATAGATAACCCATTTAAAGATATATCAAAATTTGCTCAAATTGTTTTTTGGCTTATACTTTCTCATCATAGATTACCGACTTTTTCAAAAGATAAAAAAGTTTTGAAAAATGAGTGGCA
>JAYEPE010000303.1:8371-9261 GCA_034723735.1 Campylobacterota bacterium
TAGGAATAGAAAATGTTTTAGCGTATGTTGAGAAGAGTTGGGGTTATGAGAACAGATATGATAAAGATGAGCATGAAGATAGAGTAAAAAATTGTTTTAAATTTTCAAAAGGTCTATTAATAAATTCCAGTAGATGGTTAAAGGAGGTCAAAAAATGGTCTCTCAAGCTTAATGCTCAAGAAGAGGTTTTTGAAGATTCTTTAAATAACGGAACTATTCGCATTGTTTTACACTACACAAGACTCTCTTTGATGCTTGCGGATCATTTTTACTCATCACAAGATATGGATAGTTCCTGGCAGGATGTAACTGGGCTTTATGCAAATACAGATCCAAAAACAAAAAAATTAAAACAAAAACTTGATGAGCATATTATTGGCGTACAAAAATCTGCCTTAAAAATTGCGCATTCATTGACTAAATTTGAGCATGAACCACCAAGAGCTGAAAATATAAAGAGACTTTTAAAAATGAGTCCAAAAGCTTATGTTTGGCAAGATAAGGCTGTAAAAGAGTTGAAAGAGAATTATAGTCCAAAGTGTGGCTTCTTCGCTGTAAATATGGCAAGCACTGGTTGCGGAAAAACATTTGCAAATGCAAAGATTATGCAAGCAGTATCAGATAATCAAAAATCCTTACGATATATCTTGGCTTTGGGTTTAAGAACATTAACATTACAAACAGGTGATGAGTATAGAGATAAAATAGGTTTAAGTTCAAAAGAGTTGGCTGTATTAATAGGCTCAAAGGCTGTTTTAAATCTTCATAATGACAAAAGTCGTGATGGAGATATCCAAGAAGCAGTTTTTAGTGGTTCTGAGTCTTTAGAGTCGCTTTTTAATTTATATATATTAAAATTATTGTCAAATCAATTTTTTTTTTGAGGGTGT
>JAYEPE010000304.1:0-32277 GCA_034723735.1 Campylobacterota bacterium
TTAATAGTAATATCACGCTTTTTAGGTCGTATTTGATAAGGCTCGATAGGATAGTTTTTAAGTTCAAATTTACTGTTGAGTGTATCAATCTTATCTTCAAGCTCCTCTTGAAGATCTCTGTAGTCTCTTTGAAATTTTTCAATATTATTTTTAAGTCGTCTGACATCAGCTTTTTCTTTTGAAATTCGTGCACCTTTAGAGAGGGTTGTGCCAATACGCGATGAACGTGAACGACCTCCAAAAAAAGCTCCAAAAATAGCTAGTCCTGCGCTTACAAGAGTATCTGTTGTCTTGGTGCTTACATCAAACTCCTCTTTCTCAAGCCGTGCATGTGCTTTTTCAATTCGTGAAGTAATTCGGTGCTCTTTTTTTGCATAACGCTCTTCTAGCAGGGTGAGGGCAGCATCTTTTTTTTGATTAAGGAGGTCTTGTAATCGTATTTTAAATTCTGTAAGGCTCTCTTTGGGTTTAGAATCTAATCGCACAGAGCGAACACGATGCATCTGTAAATTTTCGTTTCGATAAAGATAGTTTTGAATTTTTACATGTAACTTTTTTTTGGCATTATTTTGTAAAATTTCTGTTGGAAGTGGAGCATAGCGGGCATCTGTAGGTGGATTTTTCGCTAAGCGTTTATAATTAACTTCACCCTTTGATGCTTCAGAAATATCAAAACCATCTTCATAAAGTAAAATTTCCCAGATAATTGTCTTAGTCTCATTAATGCCTTTGCTGGCATTATGATAAAAAATATCCGCATTAATACAGAGCGAAGGAGCTAACTCTTTAGAATGTATAGCATTAAAATATTGAGTAAGTTCACCACTGTAAACAACTTGTTTGTGTTGTATTGATTGTTTCGTTATTTTTTTTAGAAGAGATGCTTCTTTTGGAAGATTTTTTTGTGCCCGCATTAAAGCTTTGATTTCATCACGTTTAAGTGGACCTTTAAGATACGAAAGCACGAAGCGGGTTTGAAAAACTTCTATGTTTTCTCTATGAGCACTTTTGAGAAAAAAGGTACGTTTTTTCATATTTGACAGCATGATACGAATATCTTCTTTACTTAAGCCTGAGCCTAATTTTCCACTGAGCCCTTCAATGACCTTATCAATATCTTGACGGGTTTGTAATCGCCCAATAAACCATGTTCCTATATTTGAAAGCCCCTTATAGTCCAAATCAACAGGGTTTTGAGTAGAGAGAATAACACCAACCCCAAAAGCACGTGCTTGTTTCAGTAGAAGCATCATTGGTGCTTTTGCTGGTGGGTTTTTGCTTGGAGGAAAATAACCGTAAATCTCATCCATATAAAGCAAGGTGCGTAGTGCAGATGTCCCGCTTTGTTGTCGCATCCATGCAATATAGCGATTAAGAAGCATAGTGACAAAAAACATACGCTCACTATCGCTAAGATGTGCAATTGAAAATATACTCACCTTTGCTTTGGCATTTTCATCAAAAAGTAGAGCATCAATATTAAGCTCTACGCCTTCAAGCCATTGACTAAAAGAGGGATTAGCAAAAACACTATTGAAACGACTAGCAAGTTTAAAACGTTCTTTTGAAGGAAAATAATCATCTAAGGGCAGAAAACCAATTTTATCAAAAGAGGGATTGATAATTGAAGCAATGAGTGTTTCAAGATTAAGTGCCGTATCATTACGCCATGCATAGGCTATTATGGTAGTGAGTAAGGTGTAGTTTTTAGAGTGAATATCTGCTTCTTCACCGAGGAGTGAAAGCAAAGAAGAGGCCGTAGAGCCAAGATAAGAGCTAAAAAGGTCACTATCTTCTAAAATTTCATGCCCTGGCGCATCTAAAGAACTCATAATATTAACACTAATACCTGCGCTACTTCCTGGAGTATAGATTGTCACAGAAGTTTCGCAAAGCTTTTGTGAACGTGAAATATCTTGATCCCAACTCTCGACTCCTTTTTTCCAAACTTCAGCTGTCTCTTGTGCTTTGGCCTCACCAACCCAAGGAACAAAATCTTTGCTCTCATAATTAGCAGAGCGCATACAAAGATTGCCCATATCACCCTTGGGGTCTATCAAGATAGAGGGAATGTTATCAAGCATCGCTTCTTCAATAAGCCCCATACCAAGCCCAGTTTTACCACTTCCAGTCATACCAATGATAGCGGCATGTGTAGTTAAACTTTTGTTTTTGAGAAGAGTTAATGACTCATTTTTAGTTGATTTTCCAAGATAAAAAAGAGAGAGTTTTTCGTAAAGGGTTTTCATGTATGCTCTTTGTGTAAAAGTTGGCTTATTTTACATATAAAAGGCTTACATGTAAGAATAATATTTTTTAGTGATACTTTGTATCACATTCACTTAAAAGTGGATTTATTACTCCTAGCGTCACGGCTGATTCATACAGCTTTGTAGATTACTTCACTTTGTTCGTAATGACTGTCATTGCGAGGAATGAAATGACGTGGCAATCTTGTTTGTATGCAATATAATGGTATTGTTTTCAGAATGAATCATTGAGATTGATAAGCAAGTAAAATTGTCTTAGATATTTAATATACTAAAGAGATTACATCTGTGTTCGAGTAATCTCTTTATACGCATTAAGTGCTTTATTACGAACTTCAAGCATTAGTTTCATGCTTGTTTCAGCTTTTCCGATTGAGAGTGCGGCTTGGTGAAGGTCTTTAATTTGACCTGTTGCTAAATCACTTAAGGCATCTTCGCTTTTGACTTGCATGCTATTGACATCTTCCATTGCTGATTTAAGGGTCTGTGCAAACTGTTCACCGCCACCTTGACTAAGAGTATTACTTTTATTAGCAAGGAGATCGGCGGTTGAGAGTGCATTAATATTTTCTATATTTGCCATAATCTATTCTCCTTTATTGTAGTAGCGAAATGGCACTTGTTGCCATTTTTTTCGCGCTTTCAAATGCTGCAACATTCGCTTGATATGAACGTGTAGCTTCTACTAAATCGGCCATTTCGACGACAGGATTAATATTTGGATATGCAACATACCCTTTTGCATCTGCATCAGGATGAGCAGGATCATATTTCATCTTAGGATCTCTATCATCACGGACGATTTTATCAACTATAACACTCATTATAGCAGGATTCACTTTTCGACCTTCTTCATTTTCACTCAGAGGATCAGAATAACCAAGCCTGTTACTACTCTCTTTAATAGCCTTATTATAAACTTCATTAAAATCAATAGCTTTAAAAACAACTTCACGGCGGCGATATGGTCCACCTTCATCAGTTCGAGTTGTTTGCGCATTAGCGATATTGGAACTGATGGTATTAACACGAGCACGTTGTGCGGAGAGTCCGTAAGCACTAATGTCAAAACTATTTAAAAAACTCATCTATTTATCCTAAATTCTATTGGGTCTTAGCCGAGGCATCTAAAACGGCTCTAAAAATCGCGGCACTTTTTTTACGAGCACTAATAAGTCCAGTAAACATCATCGCATTTTTACTCAGCTCTGAAGTTTCAACATCTAAATCTACACTATTGCCATCATTACGAGCACTATGCCCATCACGAAAAAAGAGAGTAGCTTGGCGTGGATCTTGACTTGATTGGGCAGTAAGGTGCGCACTATTTGTATGAGCCATTTCAAGTTGATCTGTATCTTTTTTATATAATTCATTGTGTTTTTGAATTAAAGTACTCTTGAAATCAACATCACGTGGACGATAAAAAGGTGTATCAACATTGGCAATATTTCCTGCAATAAGATCTTGGCGCATAGCACGGTAATCAAGAGCAGCATCGGCAACAGCATGAGCACGATTTATCTGAATCATCTTAGTATCCCTCGTTTTAATTATAAGCATACAAGCAATATTTATACCAATATATAAGTCTCCAAGCATAATAAACTATTACCGTCGTTTCAGAACCAAGAGGATAAGATACGATAAATATTACATGTAAGCTTTGCCATGCCTGATCGTACCTTATTTCTTATTGTCACCTCTTTGATTACAATAGGGATAGTGATGGCCTATTCTTTATCGGCATACACTGTCATTTACTTTGCTTATAACGAATTTCATTTTGCTATACGACAAGCAATTTTCGGCATCTTTTCGATTACTATTATTTGGTCATTAGCACAACTTAATCCTGATGTTTGGCTACAACGTATTGGTTTTTTGCTTTTTTTTATTGGTCTCTTTTTGATGATTGCAATGCCATTTTTACCTACCTCAGTAGTTACTGAAGTGGGTGGGGCATCGAGATGGATTAAACTTTTTGGTTTTTCTATAGCTCCTGTTGAATTTTTCAAAGTAGGTTTTGTCTATTTTTTAGCATGGAGTTTTGCACGAAAAATAGGTCTAGATCAAAATGTTTCTCTTAAAGAAGAGTTTCTTCGTTTTCTTCCTTATGCCTTGATGTTTGTTGTGGTGATGTTTTTAATTGCCTTTATTCAAAAAGATTTGGGGCAGGTAGTTGTTCTTGGATTGACCATGGCTTTTTTACTCTTCTTTGCAGGAAGTAGTTTTAAATTTTTCATGACTCTTATAGGAGCATCATTAGGATTTTTCACTTTTTTTATTATGACGGCAGATCATCGTATTGCTAGAATTAAATCATGGTGGGCTGTAGCACAAGAGAATGTTTTACAAATTTTTCCTGAATCGATAGCGATACATCTTCGTATTGCCAATACAGAAGAGCCTTATCAAATTGGACACTCTTTAAATGCTATTCACAACGGAGGGATTTTTGGAACAAGCTTAGGATCAGGAACCTTTAAACTCGGATTTTTAAGCGAGGTACATACCGATTTTGTATTAGCTGGTATTGCTGAAGAGTTTGGGTTTGTTGGTGTCCTTTTTGTGACACTTCTTTTTGTATGGATTTTACAGCGTATCTTTAAAGTAGCTAATCGCTCTGAAAATAGTGTCTATTTTCTTTTCTCTTTGGGTATTGGACTTTTAATAATTTTTGCTTTTATGATTAATGCTTATGGTGTAAGTGGTCTAACGCCTATTAAAGGTATTTCTGTGCCTTTTTTAAGTTATGGAGGATCTGCGATGATAGGTGCTTCCATCGGTATAGGTATGGTCTTGATGGTTTCAAAAAAAATGGTGCATAAAAAATGAAAATTTTAATTACAGGTGGAGGAACAGGAGGGCATCTTGCTATCGCGAGGGCTCTTAAAGAGGCAGCAATTAAAGCAGGACATATCTGTTTATATGTAGGCTCACGCTCAGGACAAGACCAAGCATGGTTTGAGGAAGATAATGAATTTCAAAAGCGCTATTTTTTAAATACAACAGGTGTTGTCAATAAGCATGGTTTACGTAAATTTGGGGCTTTATGGCAGGTTTTTAAGGCATTTTTTAAAGTTTTGAAAATAATGCGTCATGAAAAAATTGATGCAGTTGTAAGTGTGGGAGGCTTTTCTGCTGCTCCCGCGTCATTTGCCGCAGAAATTTCACGAGTTCCCTTTTATATTCATGAGCAAAATGCTGTTGAAGGACGGCTTAATAAACTTTTAAAGCCTTACTCTTGCGCTTTTTTCTCTTCTTATGATGAAAACTCTCCACTCAAAGATTACCCTGTATCAGAGCAATTTTTCAAAAATGCGCGCATACGTACTGAAATTAAAACTATTGTCTTTTTAGGAGGTTCTCAAGGTGCGAGATTTATTAATGATTTGGCTTTAGAACTTTCTCCTATTGTAACAAGTAAAGGAATTCATGTTATTCATCAATGTGGTGAAGCAGATTACCAACGAGTACAAAAAGTCTATTATGATCAGGGGATAGATGTTGAACTGTATAGTTTTAGTTTGGATATGCCAGCCTTATTAGAGCGAAGTGATTTGGCAATTTCACGTGCTGGTGCGAGTACACTTTGGGAACTTTGTGCTACTGGACTTCCTGCTTTTTTTATACCGTATCCTTATGCTGCAGGAGATCACCAGTATTTTAATGCTGAGTTTCTTCGTAAGCAGGATTTAGCATGGTGTGAACGTCAAAGTATTACAATGTCACGTTCTATAATCACCCTTTTGCATGAGAATATTGAAGCAAAAAGTAGAGGTGTTCAAAATCTGATAGTACCTGAGGGTGCTGATAAGATTATAAATTATATAGAGGAAAGTAAATGTTAGCAGAAATGGCACAGTGGTTCGTAGAGTTGATTTTTGAGATGGGATACCTTGGAGTATTTGCTTTGATGGCAATAGAGAGTTCTTTTATCCCTTTTCCTAGTGAGATAGTCTTAGTCCCTGCTGGTTATCTTGCTAGTAAAGGTGAGATGGATTTTACATTAATTTTTATAGCAGCTTTAGGTGGCTCAATGGTAGGTGCTTTTGTGAACTATTTTGGTGCACTTTGGATAGGACGTGCAATTTTAGAGCGTTATGGTAAATATTTTTTTATTAAAACTGAGACTTTAGAAAAGATGGAAAACTATTTTGAAGCCCATGGACATATTTCGACCTTTACAGGACGACTCATTCCTGGAATTCGTCAACTTATCTCTATTCCAGCAGGACTCTCACGTATGAATCTAAAAGTATTTAGTTTTTATACAGCCTTAGGAGCGGGACTTTGGAGTCTGATTTTGATTGTATTAGGGTATGCAATGGGTGAAAATGAAGCACTCATTAAAGAGTATTTGCATCAGATTACTTTTATAGCTGTAGGAAGTGCATTACTAATGGGACTTGTCTATTATTATGTTCAACGACGAAAACGGGTATAATCGTAAAAAAATTATACGAGGCTGTAAAGTGAAATTGAGTTCCTCTTTTACCCCATCCTTGTCAAAAAGATGATTTTATGAATAAATTTATAGGCGCTCACACTTCTGCAGCAGGTGGTGTTTTTAATGCACCGCTCAATGCTATGAAAATCAATGCTAAAGCTTTTGCCCTTTTTACTAAGAATCAACGTCAGTGGAAAGCAAAAGATTTAGAGACTCACACTATCGACCTTTTCAAAGAAAATCTGGAAAAAAGTGCTATTTTACCCAAACATGTTTTAGCACATGACTCATATTTAATCAATCTTGGACATCCTGAAATTGAAAAAAGAGAAAAATCTTATGATGCATTTGTAGATGAAGTTCAGCGATGTGAACTTCTTGGATTAGACCGTTTAAATTTTCATCCTGGATCATTTTTAAAAAAAATTAGTGAAGAAACATGCTTAAACTACATTGCAGATAATATGAATCGCACTTTAAATGTTACCAATGGTGTCACCTTGGTTTTAGAAAATACGGCAGGACAGGGTAGCAACCTTGGATGGAAGTTTGAGCACCTTGCACACATCATTGAGCGGGTGGAGGATAAGTCACGAGTTGGGGTCTGTATTGATACTTGTCACATGTTTACTGCAGGTTATGACATCAGAACACGAGAAGCTTATGATAGTTCTATGGCACAATTTGGTAACATAGTGGGATTTGAATATTTAAAAGGGATGCACCTTAATGATTCTAAACCTGATTTAGGCTCGCATGTTGATAGACATGAATCAATCGGAAAAGGAAAAATAGGGCTTGATGCATTTCGTTTTATCATGAATGATGAACGTATGAATGACATTCCGTTAATCTTAGAAACAATAGATAGTAGCATTTGGGATCAAGAAATCGCACTGCTATATTCACTACAGGAGAATGAATAATGAAGAAATTGGTATTAATCTCATTGGCAACATCAGTTGCACTTTTTGGCGCAGGTTATAAGGTTCCCGAGAACTCGATTAACTCAATGGCACTTGGAGCGGCATATGTCGCAAATGCTCATGGTGCAGATGCTTCGTATTTTAATCCAGCTAATATGGCATTTACAGATCAAAGCTCTATAGAAGTGAGCGCTAATATTATTGCGGTGAGTGCTACAAATTATCAAGACATAAGTTCAGAGAGTGAGTTGAAAATCGCCCCTTCTTTACACTATATCTCTCCGAAGGTAGGTGATTATACTTTTGGTTTAAGCATAGTGGTTCCTGCAGGAAATTCAAAGCGCTGGGGAGATCAACCGGCTAAAACTTATGCTAAAGAGTTTACCTTACGCGTTATTGAGATTAACCCTACTATTGCATACAAAATAAGTGATACTGTGGCTATTGGTGGTGGTCTTCGTCTGGTAAGTAGTAGTGGAACGGTTAAAAGTCAATCCACTGCTTCACGTGATTTGGCAGGCGAATCATTAGATTATGGATATAATCTCGCTTTAACGTATAAACCAACTAAATCACTTTCGCTAGCAGCAACCTATCGATCTAAGATTGACTTAACTGAAGTGGGAACGGCAAAACTTTATTTTCCTGATAATGCAGACTATAGCGGGACTAAAGTATATGATGATCCTGCTAGTGTTATGATTCCTTTGCCAGCGACATTAAGTCTTGCAACCGCTTATACTTTTGAAAGTAAAACAACAGTGGAATTTGTATTTGAGCGTATTATGTGGTCAGCTTATGATAAACTTGATTTTGAGTATGAAAGCTCTATTGGAGCGCTAGCACCTCTTTTTGATGACCCTATCGCAAAAGATTGGAAAGACACCAATACCTTTCGTTTTGGTGTTACACAGCCGTATGAAACATGGACAGCAATGGCTGGAATCTCTTATGATGAATCTCCTATTCCAGAAGAGACTTTGAACTTTGAAACTCCAGATTCAGATGCATGGATTGTCTCTTTGGGTGCACGATATCAATTAAATGAATCATGGAGCCTAGGTGGAGCAGGTTTAGTATCAATTAAAGAAGATCGAGAGGTGAAAAATATTAATGTTGATGGCACATTCTCTGATACAAAAGCATACCTGTTTACATTAGGTGCTGAGTACACATTCTGATGCAGTTAGATTATCCATATCAGAATTTTTATGAGATGATTGCAGCTAATGCTGCATCTCTTCCTAATGAAACTGTTATTTTTATTGATGATGAAAAAATTACTCATGCACAGTTTTTAAAAAAAGTTGATTCATTTGCTAGATTTTTAGAAATCTCTGGAGTACATCCAGATGACCGCGTTGCTTTAATTACTCCAAATAGTGAAGAGTTTGCGATAGCAGTTTTTGCAGCATGTAAAATCGGTGCTGTAGCAGTTCCTATAAATTCGCTTTTAAAAGAGAGTGAGTATATTTATATTTTAAATGATTGTGAAGCTAAGGTGTTAGTCACTTCCATAAAGATGGCCAAAGAAGTAAAATACTTACATGTAAAGACCGGGGTTAAACGTACTGTCTGGATAGATGAGGCGCCAACTGTAGATCAGCATCATGTAGTTTTTGATGAGATTGCTTCAATTAAGCCTCACGCTGAGGAGGTTTTTCATCCCAAAAAGCTTGATGATTTAGCAGTTATCTTTTACACTTCAGGTACAACTGGTAATCCTAAGGGTGCGATGATTAGTTATCGTAATATCTTTTCAAATCTTGAAGGGGCAGCACAAACATTTTCCATCACACCTAAGGATCGTTTCATAGTCTATCTCCCTATGTTTCATGCTTTTACATTTTCAATTATGGTGATGTTGCCGTTTTATACGAAATCATCTTTTATTATTATTCGCTCTATTTTGCCATTTAGTAATATTATCAAGCAAACTTTACTTAAGCGTGTCACTATTTTCTTAGGAGTGCCTGATATTTATAATGCTCTGATTCGTGCAAAATTACCATGGTATTTCTTATATTTCAATTCTCTGCGTGCTTTTATTTCTGGAGCATCAGCACTGAGTGAAGATACTTTTAATAGGTACTCTAAAGTATTTCATCGTGCAAAAATGCTAGAAGGTTATGGTCTAAGCGAATGTTCTCCAGCAGTATGCATTAATCCTCTTCATGAACAACGAACACTCTCTGTAGGTAAGGCATTGCCAAGCTATGAGGTTAAGGTTGTTGATAGTGAGATGATTGAAGTACCACGAGGTCAGGTAGGTGAGATTATTGTTAAAGGTGATTGTGTCATGATCGGATATCTAAACCGACCTGAAGCAACTGCTGATACAATTGTTAATGGATGGCTACGCACTGGTGATTTAGGCAAGATGGATGAAGATGACTTTATCTATATTGTTGATAGGATGAAAGATTTAATTATCTCTAAGGGTATCAATATCTACCCACGTCAGATTGAAGAAGAGTTGATGAAGTTAGAGTATATTAAAGGTGCGGCGGTTATTGGTATTAAAGATCCCAATAGCGGTGAAGTTCCTGTAGCTTATGTAGAACTTGATGAAAATATGGATCTTACAGGGGTGACACCAGCCACAATCAAAACAGCATTAAAAGTACATTTAGCGAACTTTAAATTGCCTAAAGTTGTAAACATTGTAGAAGAATTACCTAAAACAGCAACAGGAAAAATACTTAAACGCATACTCAAAGAGCAGTATCTTGAGCAGGGAGAAGAGTGAAGCAACTCATTGATTATATTAAACAAAAAAATGTAGAAGATGCGGAAATTTATTCGCATCTTAAGTGTAATAAAGAAGAAGCTCTGATACTTCAAAAACTTTCGCAAAAATATATAGCAGGTCAAGATGATGTTTTAGTTGTGGAGTTACTTCAAGATATTTATGGAAGTGATGATTATGTATATATTAATCATCTGCATGTTATAAAAACACTGCTTGAATTAGGCTGGATTACACAACAATCTTTCACTCCTCCTAAAATAAGAGATATTACACTGCTTGAACTTTTAAATAGTTCAGTCACTTTGACACACTCTTTTTTAAAGCTTCTTGAAGAGGGAACGTTAGAGATGAAACTGCCTGAGATTAAACCTTATGCTGATCATTTAGAATATCTACAAGATCAGTTTTTTCGTATAGATCTGTATCAAAAAATGAGTAGTATTCGCCATAATGTTCACGAACACTCTCTTGGAATCGATCGTATTCAAAGTAAATTAAAAATACTCGAACAACGTATTTTTGAACGTATTGAACAGACATCGCAAGATGTCGTATTGGATCGGTTTTTTAAACAAAAAAAACTTTCTGATAAAGAACAGATAATTTTTTTAGCACTTCTCAAAGAAGAGTATTCAGCCGTAGATGCTTCTTTGCGAGAAATGAATGCTTTAATTGATTTAATCAGTGATGATGAGTATGAACGGATTAAAAACCGCTCTCTTTTGGAAGATGGTTCACAATTGTTAAATGAAGGTATCATTGACTATGAAGAGATGTTGAACCCTTTTGGAGGGATATCACGTGCTTTTTATATTCTAGATGATGTCTTACAAAAAATTATACATCCACAAAAGAAGAAAAAAGTACGTCGCTTAAAGCTTAATATGTTGATTAAAGAGCAAGATATTTTTGAGCTTATAGAACCCTTAACATCACTTGAAGATGTTGTATTAAATCCTAAAACACGTGAAACACTTGAAACTCTGATGAAACAGTTAGATAAAGAAGTGGTAAACAGACTGTATGAGTGGGGTATTAAGGATAAAAAACGTGGCATAGATGCACGTATTATTTTTTATGGAGACCCTGGGACAGGTAAGACAATGACTGCGTATTCTCTTGCTAAATCTTTAAAACGCCAAGTTTTAAGTTTTGATTGTTCAAAAATTTTATCGATGTATGTAGGGGAGAGTGAAAAAAATGTTCGTAAAATTTTTGATACCTATAGAGATTTAACACAAAAAACAAAAACTGAACCTATTCTTTTTTTAGATGAAGCAGATCAGTTTTTGGGTTCACGCTCAAGTGGTGTAACCACAGGTGCTGATCAGATGCATAATCAGATGCAAAATATTTTTCTAGAGCAGATTGAATCATTTGAAGGTGTTCTTATTGCTACAACAAATCTTCTTGAAAATATTGATACGGCCTTTTCACGACGATTTAATTATAAAATTGAGTTTAAAAAGCCTAACGAAGGACAACGAAAATTGCTTTGGGAGCTGATGTTACCAAAAAATGCAGATTATGAGAAAAATTTTAATATTAAAGAACTTAGTGTCTATCAACTAACGGGTGGACAAATTAATTTAATTATTAAAAATACAGCATACAGGGTTGCTGTACGTGATATCCCTATTTTTAAAATTGAAGATTTTATTATCGAAATTCAAAAAGAGAAACAAGGAAGTTTTGATAGTGAAAAATCAATGGGATTTCTCTCTAAATAATGACATCTCAGTAGTATAGTGAGTATAAATGTCACATCCAATTAATTTTCTTCATTTGCACTGTTGCAATAAGTGACAGGGCAATAATAATCTTTTATGCATCAATACTAAATTTAAACCTCTTTTTGATATAGTTCAGTAACTGTTTTTTGATAAAAACGAGGCGTCTGTAATTTGTACGTAAGTGCACAGCTACAGACGTGAACAACTAGAGGAAGGTTGAATATATGGAGCATATGAACGTTGCTAACCCTTATTTCGGGGTTTTTGTTCTATTTCTACTTACGTTTGGAGCATTTTATGCGACTACGGTTATAGCGAGGCTTGTGAGCCGTGCTATGGCAGCTAAAAACACTGAAAAGTTAAAGATGACGGTTTACGAATGTGGACCGGAAGTTACAAAACAGCCAAATAGAATTTCACCACAGTTTTATCTGTTTGCACTGTTGTTTTTACTTTTTGATGTAGAAATTGTCTTTATGTTCCCATGGGCTATTGATTTTAAGCTCTTGGGCTGGTTTGGATTTGTTGAAATGATGTTATTTATTTTACTTTTAACAATCGGTTTTGTTTACGCATGGAAAAAAGGAGCGCTTGAATGGCACAACATCAAGTAAATTATATGCAAGATGGCGGTCTTCCGGTCGCCTTGACTTCAATAGACAAAGTTGTCAACTGGGGACGTTCTAACTCATTATGGGCGTTAACGTATGGACTGGCATGTTGTGGTATTGAGATGATGGCATCAGGTGCATCGCGTTATGATTTTGACCGTTTTGGTACGATTTTTCGTGCTTCACCACGTCAAGCAGATATCATGATTGTAGCGGGTACGCTAACAAAAAAACATGCTGAGTTTATTAAACGTCTGTATGATCAGATGACAGAGCCTAAGTGGGTTATCTCTATGGGTTCATGTGCTAATACAGGCGGTATGTTTAATACTTACGCAACAGTTCAGGGTGTTGACCGTGTTATTCCTGTAGATCTGTATCTGCCAGGATGCGCACCACGTCCTGAGTCGTTGCAATATGCGGTAATGCTACTTCAGAAAAAAATTCGTTCTGAAAAAGCGATTAAAACACAAAAACCAAAAAGGTTAATGTAATGAGAGCCTATACACCAAAAGATGATGTACAGAAAAAATCATATTACACAGATCGGTATTGGGTGGCACCACAAGTTGCTAAGTCTAAGGTAGAAGATGATGAAGTTTTTTCTGCTGATTTAGAAGCTATTGGAAAAGCTAAAATAAAAGTGTTAGATTCATACATTCAAGTAGAACAGATGGTTGTTTATATTAAACCAGAAGATAACTATACTACGCTTCAAGTTTTACGAGATGAGTGCGGATATACACAGCTTTCAGAATTGAGTGCTATTGATTGGATTAGCGAACGTGGCGGATATGAAGTCTTCTATCAAATGCTAAGCATGAGCAAGCGTAAACGTCTTCGTGTTAAATGTTTTATTAAGCAAGATCAGCCTATTGAAAGTGTTGAAAAACTTTTTCGCTCTGCTGATTGGGCAGAACGAGAGATGTATGACCTTTTAGGTGTTACAGTCAATAATCATCCATTTATGAAGCGTATTATGATGCCAGACGATTGGGAAGGTCATCCTCTTCTTAAAACTTACCCTCTTGAGGGAGATGAGTTTGCTTCATGGTATGAAGTTGATAAGATTTTTGGTAAAGAAGCCCGTGATATTATTGGACCTGAAATTCGTGATACTGCACGTGTTGATCGTTATGATACTGAACGTTTTGCTCGTTTAGGTTTTGAAGTGCCTAAGGGTACAGAATTTGATCCTGCGCAAGAGAAGACACCATTAGGATATCAAGAAGATGGTGGTGTATTCTTAATTGAAGGTTTCGAAGAAGACAAATCGCAAATTATTAGCGATAGAAAAAGATAGGAGGACGCATGCAACATACAAATAGATTACGTCCATTTTTTGAAAATATCACTTTTGATCGTGATGATAATGAATTGGTATTAAACTTCGGTCCTCAACATCCTTCATCACACGGACAGTTACGTTTAATGTTACATTTACAGCAAGAGCAAATTGTTAAAGCTCATCCTGATGTTGGTTACCTGCATCGTGGTATGGAAAAAATGGCAGAGAACATGATTTATAATGAGTTCATGCCAACAACTGACCGTATGGATTATATTGCGTCAAGCTCGAACAATTATGGTTTTGCTTTGGCAGTTGAAAAACTTATTGGTCTTGAAGTGCCACGCCGTGCAAAAGTAATTCGCATGATGTTATTAGAGATTAATCGTCTTATGTCACACCTATTTTGGTTGGCAACAACTGCACTAGATATTGGTGCAATGACAGTATTTTTATATGCATTTCGTGAACGTGAATATCTTATGGATATCCTTGAAGACTATTGTGGAGCACGTTTAACTCATGCGGCTATTCGTATTGGTGGTGTTCCTTTAGATATCCAAGATGACTTTATCTATGATTTAAAAGTGTTTTTAGATAAATTACCTGAAAATATGAAAGATTACGAAGACCTTCTTGATACAAATCGTATCTGGTTAATGCGTATGGAAGATGTAGGTACAATCCCTACTGAAATGGCATTGAGTTGGGCATGTACAGGTCCAATGCTACGTGCATCAGGTGTTGAGTGGGATATTCGTAAAGAAGAGCCTTATGAGCTTTATGATGAGGTAGAGTTTAATATCCCTGTTTCTGATAAAGGTGACAACTACGCGCGTTATAAGATTTATATGGCTGAGATGCGTGAATCTGCAAAAATTCTTTATCAGTGTATTGATATGTATGCTGAGACAGAAAAAAATAATCAGACTGAGTTAATGGCACATGCACCACAATATATCTCCGCGCCTAAGCTAGATATTATGACGCAAAATTACTCTCTTATGCAACACTTTGTATTAGTAACTCAGGGTATGCGTCCTCCAGTAGGTGAAGTGTATATTGCAACAGAATCTCCAAAAGGAGAGCTTGGTTACTTTATTAATTCACAAGGTGGTCCGTATCCATATCGTTTAAAATTACGGGCACCATCATTCTGGCATACTGGAATCTTAACAGATTTATTGCCAGGACACTATATTCCAGACGTCGTTGCGATTATTGGTACCACCAATATCGTATTCGGTGAAATTGATCGTTAAGGAGATTGTATGAGACGTTATGATTTACGACATTTACATGCGGACTTTGATGATCGTATGGTAGAGATTATGGAAAAAGAGGCTGAGATAGCAGAAGTGATTATCTTCTTGTTTGAAATTGGCGATTTTTCAGCGATTCAGCGTTCAGCTGATCTGATGAAAAGCAATGGTTATACAATGATCAACTCATTAAAATTTAATGAAGCTGACTGGACCATTGTGGTTAAGAAATAAGGACGAAGTGTGAGTAAAGTCTATTTTTCTACATGGCGTGGCGAGTCAATTAATAATATTGATAAACCCGAAGATGCATGGGAAGAATCAGCATATAACCTGCCACAGCAGTATAATGAACACGCAAGTTCAAAAGCCTTTATTGGCTGGGATGGTGTTGCGCTATTTAATCCAGAAGTGGATGTAGTGCGACTTGCAACAGAATATGCCGCACAATATCAGGTCTATTCTGAAGCATGTGGACGTTGTGCGCCAGGTCGTTGGGGTGGTCGAATCTTGTATGATTTACTAGATAAAATCGCTCGTGGTGAAGGTAGTATGGCTGATATGGATCACCTTAAAGAGGTGTCACAAACTATGCAGATGACATCAAAATGTGAAATTGGTAAAACGGTTCCGACTCCTTTACTTGATTTGATGACACATTTTGAAGATGAATTTCTTGCATGTATTAATGATCAAAAAGCTTCTAAACATTATAAAGAAGATGTTAACTATATTGCGAAGATAACAGCACCTTGTACAGATGCCTGTCCAGCACATGTTGATATTCCAGGTTATATTGAAGGTGTTCGTGATCTGAAATTAGAAAATTCTGTTACTGCAACACGTCAAACAATGCCTCTAGCACATACTTGTGGTCGCGTTTGTCCTCACCCATGTGAAGATGAGTGTCGTCGTACAAACTTGGATTCTGCTATCTCTATTATGGAGCTCAAGCGAATTGGTGCTGATTATGAAACTGATCATGGTTTTGGATATTTTCATCCTGAAAAACAGAAAAAACCTATTGGTAAAAAAGTAGCTATAATTGGTGCTGGACCTGCAGGATTAACTACTGCTTATTATTTGGCACTCGAGGGCGTTGCGTGTGATGTATATGAAGAACTTCCTGTATTAGGTGGTGAAGTTGCAGTAGGTGTACCTGAATACCGTATGCCAATTGATAAGTACAATGAAGATATCGAAGCCGTTAAAGATTTAGGCGTTAATTTTATTACTAACTCTCGAGTAACACCAGATATGATGCGTCAATTTGAAAAAGATTATGATGCAACTATGATTGCTGTGGGAACACGTATCTCTAAAAAAGTACGTTGTAGTAATGAACGTCCTGAAGTTGAAGGCTATTGGAGCGCTATTGAGATGCTTGACCAGATTAACCTTTGGGATAAGTATGGTATTGGTGAGCCTGTTGATTTAACTGGTAAAACAGTTGTGTGTGTTGGTGGTGGATTTACTTCTATGGATGTTGTGCGTTGTTCTATTCGTGCAAATGCCAAAAAAGTTATTATGATTTATCGTCGTGATGAGAAAACAATTATTCGTAATACAACCTATGAAGAGTATCATGAAGCTGTAGAAGAGGGTGTTGAATTTATCTTTCACTCTGCAGTTGAGCGTATGAATGATGAAAATGATGTTCTTAAGTCACTTGATTTTAACATGTTTGAACTTGTTCCAGATCCTAATGGTGGACGTGCACAACTTCTTAAAATTGAGGGAGCCGACTTTAATAGAGAAGTTGATTTCTTGATTCCAGCGGTATCTCAAAGTGCTGATCTTGATTTACTTCCTGAAGAGTGGGATCTTGAAATGACATCTTGGGCAACTATTAAAACTAATGGTAAAGATTATATGACATCACGTAAAGGTGTCTTTGCTTCGGGTGACTGTGAGTATGGCCCAATGACTATTGTGAATGCAGTTGGACAAGCTAAACGCGCGGCTTCTGTGATGGTTCGTTATATGCAAACGGGTGAGATAACTTTAAATGATGATGAAATCATGGAAGATCATCTTCGTAAAATGCGTGTATATGATAAAAAAGAGAGCATTACAGGCTGGATGCCAGGGATTGAGCGTTCAGAAAGTGAAAAACTTGGTGTAGATGTTCGTAAGGACAACAATAAAGAGGTTAATCTTGGATTTACTCAAGAGGAAGCTCTTCATGAAGCGGAGCGCTGTATGCGATGTTATTACATTGCTATGGTCGCACACTAGGAGGCTGGGATGAGTATTAATTTTACTATTGATGGCCAAGCAGTTGTTGCACAAAAGGGTGAGTCGATTTTAGAAGTAGCACGTCGTGAGGGTATTTATATTCCTACAATGTGTTATCTTGCTAAAACGACACCTAATGCATCATGCCGTATGTGTGTGGTTGAAGTTGAAGGTGTTGATGGCTTTATTCTAAGCTGTAATACACCGCCAACTGAAGGTGCAAATATTTCTACGAATTCTGGTGAACTTTTCCATGAACGTCAAAACATTATGAAGCTTTATAATGTTAATCACCCACTTCAATGTGGTGTGTGTGATAAAAGTGGTGAATGTGACCTTCAAAATAAAACTTTAGAGTATGAAGTAGCCGAGCAGAACTTTGCAACAAAAGAGCAGAAACGTAAGCCTAAAAAATGGGGTGTGCTCAGCTATGATCCTTATTTATGTATTATGTGTGAAAAGTGTACTGCTGTCTGTAATCAGGTTGTAGGCTCTGAAGCACTCTATATTAAGCCAGGTGGATATAAATCAGAAATTGACAATCACTTTGCTGAATGTATTCAGTGTGGTGAATGTATCTCCGTCTGTCCTGTAGGGGCTATGGCAAGTACAGATTTTGAATATACAGCAAATGCATGGGAGCTTAAAAAAATTCCATCAGCATGTGCTCACTGTAGTAGTGCTTGTGCCTTAGAATACGAGGTAAAAGAAGTTGGAATCGGCTCAACTTTTGAAGATAAAGAGATTTATCGTGTTACAAATGAAGCTGACTACGACTCACTTTGTGGAGCAGGACGCTTTGCTTATGACTATGAAAATCGTGTTACATGTAAAGATGAAAATGCTTTTGCAGATGCAATAAAAGCTTTTGAATCAGCTAAAAGTATTCACTTTACTTCTATGATTAGTAATGAAGAAGCCTATATTCTTCAAGGACTTAAAGAGAAATATGGGTACAAACTTATTAATGCTGAAGCAAAAGCGTATCAAGATTTTAAACAAGCTTATACTTCAGTAAGTGGACATAAACTCTATAGCGCAAGCTTAGATACAGTTCAAAATTGTGATTATGCTATCACTTTAGGCTGTGCGGTTTCTAATGATAATCCGATGATTCGTTTTGCCCTTTCACAAGCGGTGAATAATAACCGTGCTTATGTGAGTGTGATGCATCCTTTTGAAGATGAGATGATTCGAAATATCGTTTCTCAACATATAAAATATGAAGTAGGCTCAGAAGAGGGTTTACTTGCACTTTTATGTGATAACTTTATTGATGATGAGCATCGTGAAGAATTTTCTAAATTTTTAGACTCTCTTGATACCGGTTATATCTGTGGTGAAAGCAGTGTAGGCGAAGAAGAGTTTGAAAAGTTGAGTAAATATAAATATCGCAAAAAATCTTCTGTACTTATTTTGGGTGCTGATTTATTATCACATCCAGAAGCAAAAAATATTGCTAAGATGGCAGGTTTATTAGAACGTTACAGTGATTTTGATGTTATGATAGTGCCAAGTAATACTAATACTTTAGGTGTTAGTCTCATTTGTGATTTAGATGATGAGTCAATTGCACCAAGTATAGGTTATAACACTTCTGCTGATTTTGTTTTAAGTGCACTTGGTGATGGTGACCTAGATATGCCAGCAATGAATCAACAAGAGGGTACTTTAACTACTATAGATTTAGAAGTTGTTCCTTTAAATGCAGGACTTCCTTATCATGGCTATGAGCTTAGCGATATTGCAAATACGCTTGGTCTTACATGTAAGCATCTTATTGACTTTACAGCTAAGCTTCCTACAGCTAAGGGCTACTCAGCAATTAACTTTGATGACTTAGATAATCACTATCTCAATGATGGAACTCAGGTTCGAGGATATAAGCTAAAAAGTCGTAAAATAAAAGCAAGTGGTAGTCCAAGTGCTATTGCTGATATTGAAGAGTACAATGGCAGTGTTATTTATAACTGTAATCCAATATCACAATTTAACCGTTTTACTGATAAAGCACACCAAATAGTTGATAAGGCAGTCTTAACGGGCTCACAACAATTTGCAGATGCTGCAAAAATAAAGGGTGGTGAAAATGTCACCTTTAGTATAGATGGGCAGAAGATAAGCCGTAAGTTCCAGATTAGCCACAAGTTAAAAGGAACAGTAGCACTCAATCCAGACTTTGATATGTCTGAAAAAAGTGCTGCTTATCGTTATACTCAAGTTAAAATAGAGAGGGTCTAATGGAAAATAATATTAATATAACCATTGACGGACGTGAAATAGAGACACGAGAAGGCGAATTTATATTAAATGCCGCTCGCGCAAACGATATTTTTATTCCGGCTATCTGTTATCTGACACGTTGTAGTCCAACGTTAGCGTGTCGTATCTGTCTTGTTGAAGCTGATGGCAAGCAAGTGTATGCTTGTAATGCCAAAGCTAAAGATGGGATGAATATAACAACAACAACTGAAAACATTGAGACAGAAAAACGTGCAATAATGGAAGTGTATGATGTGAATCATCCTTTAGAGTGTGGCGTTTGTGATCAGTCAGGTGAATGTGAACTGCAAAACTATACACTAGAAATAGGTGTAGATTCACAAAGTTATGCAGTGCCTGATACAAATCGACAAGCTGTTGATTGGGGCTTAATTCATTATGATCCAGCTTTATGTATCGTATGTGAGCGTTGTACTACAGTCTGTAAAGATATGATTGGTGATGCAGCTATTAAAACAGTACCTCGTGGTGGTGAAGCCTTAAATGCTGATTATAAAGCTGAGATGCCAAAAGATGCTTATGCAATGTGGAATAAGCTCAATAAATCTCTTATTGGTACTTCTGATGGTAGTGATATGCTTGATTGTACTGATTGTGGTGAGTGTACTGCAGTTTGTCCAGTTGGTGCATTAGTTCCAGCAGATTTTCAATATACATCAAATGCCTGGGAACAGAAACAGATTCCAGCAACCTGCGCACATTGTAGTGCAGGATGCCAAATTTCTTATGATGTTAAACATACTGATATTGAAAATAGCGATGAAAAAATTTATCGTGTTAAAAATGAGTGGAACTATGTATCACTGTGTGGTGCAGGACGCTATGGTTTTGATTTTCAAAATGCAGATGTTAGTAAAGATGAAAATTCTTTCAAGAGTGCCATTGCTGCTTTTGAAAAAGCTGATACTATCTCCTTTACATCAAGTATCACGAACGAAGAAGCTTATATTTTACGTCGACTAAAAGAAGAGAGAGGTTATAAGCTCATTAATAATGAAGCTAAGATTTTTAAAACTTTTTTAAATGATTATTCGAAGATAAGTGGACAGCAACTTTATGGTGCTGATTTGAAAACTGTGCATGCTTCTGATTTTGTTGTTTCTATTGGTTCAGCACTTAAAACAGATAATCCAAATGCTCGTTTTGCTTTCAATAACTCAATGACTATGAATAAGGGTGCAGGACTTTATTTTCACCCGATTGCAGACCCTGTTATAGATGGTATGGGTAAAAATGTTATGAGTATTAATCATGCACCACTTCAAGAAGAAGCAGCATTGTATTTAATGCTTGATCTATTTGCTGATCGTGAAAATCTTCCTGAAGATATCACTAAGTATCTTGAATCTTTCCACTCTAAAAAAACTGTTACTATTGAAGAGACGATTAAAGAAGCGATAATCGAAAAAGTTATGGTAAAACAAGTTAATAAAGAGACTGGTGAAGAGGAAGAAGTTGAAGTAGAGAAAAAGAAAATGGTCCCTAAAAAGGTTTCTAAAGAGGTGGAAGTTGATGATAACGCACTTTTAAGCCTTTTGGGAGCACCTGCAGATTTTGATGAAAAACTTACTAAATTTCTTAAGAAAAAAGAGAAGTTTTCATTAATGGTTGGGGCAGATCTTTATGCACATCCAAATTCTAGAAACTTAGCACGTCTTGTTGCCTTAGTTGAAAAATATACAGCATTTAATCTTGTAATGATTCCGATGTTAGCAAATACCTTGGGCGTAAGCCTTATCTGTGATCTTGACGATGAAGCGGGTGATTATACTATTGGCTATAACACTAAAGGTGATTATACACTTTCTGCTTTAGGCGATGGGAGCGAATGCGACTTAGATATGCCAGCCATAAACCAACAAGAAGGTACGCTCACTAGTATCAATAAACGTGTGAATCCAAGTAATGTTGCTATCGCTTATGGTGGATATGTTCTCAATGATATTGCAAATGCTTTAGGTCTTGACGCACAATATACGATTGATTATACAAAAGAACTAGGTAATATCAGAGGTTTTGAATCAGAATCTTTTGATGATCTTCCTAATCACTATAGCAATAGTGGTGAAGAGGTTCGTGGTTATCTGCTTAAGAGAGTAGGTATTCGACGTAGCAGTGATGAGTCAGTACAAGAAATTGAAGATAGAAAATTAGATAATGATATTATTTATCTTGCAAATCCTGTACTTCAGTTCACTGCCTTTACAAATGCAAGTCACCAATTAACAAGTGAAGGTGGTCTGTATGCAAGTGAAGCATTCATGAATAAACATGAACTCAGTGAAGGTGATAAGGTTAATGTTAAAACATCATTAGCTGAACTTACTGTAAATATGATTCTTGATAATAAAATCGATGGTGAGATTGCGTATCTTCCAACTTTCGATATAAATCTCAACTCTGAGGCACTCTTTGACGCTTATCGTTTTAGTAGTGCTTCGTTTAAAAAGGTGTAATAGATGGATATAGCGTTTCTCATAGAGACGATTGTTAAAATCGTCGTTATTTTATTGGTCTTTTCGGCTCTAGCAGGTTTTGGTACTTACTTTGAGCGTAAAGTTTTGGCATTTATGCAAAGACGTCTTGGGCCTATGAATGTTGGTCCTTATGGCTTATTACAAATTGCTGCGGATGGTATCAAGCTTTTTACAAAAGAAGATATTGTTCCACAAAATGTTGTGAGTCCTATCTTCAAGATAGCTCCTGTAATTACAGCAGCAACAGCATTTATGGCGGCAGCAGCTATTCCGTTTATGCCATCTTTTACGATTTTTGGATATACCGTTCATCCTATTGTTGCTGATATTAATATTGGTATTTTATATATTCTAGGTATTATGGGTGCTGGACTTTATGGTCCATTACTTGGAGGTTTAGCTTCTGCAAATAAATGGGCATTGATTTCTACTGCTCGTGCTGCTGCAATCTTTATCTCTTATGAAGTTATTACTGGTCTCTCTTTACTTGCACCGTTAATGATGGTTGGTTCACTTTCACTCATTGATTTTAATGATTTTCAAGCAGGTGGGATTGGGAATTGGCTAGTATGGTCACAGCCAGTTGCATTTGTCCTTTTTGTTATTGCTGCTTTTGCTGAGACGGGACGTACTCCTTTTCACTTGATTGCTAATGATCATGAAATTATTGATGGATTCGGTACTGAGTATTCGGGAATGCGTTGGGGACTATTCTTCATCGGTGAATACGCAAATATGTTCTTTATCTCATTTGTAATTGCACTTCTATTCTTAGGTGGTTATGGTGATGGTAGTGGATTAGGTGCCTTGGCGTTATTAGGAAAAGTTTCATTTATCTTTTTCTTTTTCTTATGGACGAGAGCTGCTTGGCCAGACGTAAGACCAGATCAGTTGATGTGGTTGTGTTGGAAAGTTCTTATGCCGATTGCCGTAATTAACATTGTTATTACCGGCATCGTGATGATGTTTTAAGGGGTGAGGATGAGTTTAGAACAATTTCAAGATAGAAATGTAGCAGAGCAAAACTACTATCATGTAGATATACCAGATTATCCTACAACAGGATGGGGAAAATTTAAACGTGCGGCAAGTCGTACGTTTAGAGGTGAGCTATTTGTTGGATTATGGGTAGTTTTTCGCGAAATGGTTAAATTTGATATTCACACCGTGCAATATCCAAAAGAGAAGCTTCCAGTTGGTCCACGTTATCGTGCGGTTCATGAGATGCAACGCCTTTTTGAATCTGGAACTGAGCGCTGTATTGGTTGTGGATTATGTGAAAAGATTTGTATCTCTAACTGTATTCGCATGGAGACTAAGTTGGATGAGAATAGTCGTAAGCTAGTAACAGACTATACGATTAATCTTGGACGTTGTATTTTTTGTGGATACTGTGCGGAAGTATGTCCAGAATTGGCAATTGTCCATGGCCCACGTTATGAAAATGTGTCCGATCAGAGAGCACATTTTACTGACTACAGTGATATGCTGACACCTATTGATGCGGCAATCTCAGGTAAACAAAAAGAGTTTGATGGCTTTGGTGCTGTTACACCTCATGAAGACGAGCGCGTTAAAACAACGCCGCTTGCATATTAAGGAGCAATGATGTTTGAAGCGATAGCCTTTTATCTATTTGCATTTTTGACAGTAGCGATGTTTAGTATTACTGTATTTACAAAGCAGGCGCTTTATGCCCTGACGTCACTTGCAGCGGGTATGATTTTTATCTCTGCATTTTATTTTTTATTAGGTGCAGAATTTCTTGGTGCAGTACAGATTATTGTTTATACAGGTGCAGTAATGGCACTTTATGCCTTTGGAATGATGTTTTTTGATACAACACGAAATGTGACAGAACATGGAAAATCTCCACAGATTGTTTTTGTACTTAGTGGCTTAGTAGCACTGTTGATTGTTATTATTTTTGCGGTTCCTATTGTATCTGAGAATATAACAGCAATGTATCCAATACAAGAAGGTGTTGGTAACTCTCAAGCTGTAGGTATGGTTCTATTTACTAAATATCTTGTTCCTTTTGAGGTTGCAGCAGTAATGCTTCTTGTTGCAATGATTGCAGGAATTGTTTTAGCAGGTAAAAAAATGGATCATTCTTTAACTCTTATGGAAGATGAAGAGATAGAGTTGGCTGAGAAATCAAATGAAAAGGCGGTCTCATAATGGAAATAACTCTTTCACATTACCTTGTATTGGCCACAATACTTTTTGCTATCGGTTTAGTGGGTGTTATGAAACGTACAAATCTTTTGATGCTCTTTTTCGCAACAGAGATTTTACTTAATGCAGTGAATATTGGATTTGCCGCAATTTCACGTTATTATGGTGATTTAACAGGTCAAATGTTTGCATTTTTTGTTATTGCAATTGCAGCATCAGAAGTTGCTGTAGGTTTAGGTCTATTAATCGTTTGGTTTAAACGTAGCGGTGGTATTGATCTAACTTCAATGACATCGATGAAAGGATAAGCGAATGGAATTTTATTTATATTTAGCGCTTTTTTCGCCTCTTGTTGGTTCGCTTGTTGCTGCACTTTTTGCTGCACAACCGAAAACACTTTTTACAGGTTTATTCACTTCAGCACTTCTCTTTACATCATTTGTAAGTAGTGCAATCTTACTTGCACATATCTTGGGTGGTGGAGAACCAATACATGTAGAAATGATGACATGGATGGCAACAGGAGATTTATATATTCCTTTTGGATTTATTGTTGATCAGGTTTCTGTTACGATGATGATGGTTGTTACTATTGTTTCAACTGTAGTTCATATCTACTCTATTGGATATATGGATCATGATAAGGGATTTAATAGATTCTTTTCATGGTTATCCGCTTTTGTATTTTCAATGATGGTTCTTGTTATGAGTGACAACTTTGCAGGTCTCTTTATTGGCTGGGAAGGTGTTGGTCTTTGTTCATGGGGTCTTATTGGATTCTGGTATCATAAAGAGTCAGCAACATGGGCAGCGAATGAAGCATTTATTATGAACCGTATTGCTGACCTTGCAATGCTTATTGGTATGTTCTTGATTTACTGGAATACTGGTTCACTTCAGTATGATATTGCTTTTGCAGAGTTTGCACTCTTAGATAACTCAACATTAACAATGATTGGTATCTTCTTATTTGTTGGTGCTATGGGTAAATCAGCTCAGTTTCCACTCCATACATGGCTTGCTGATGCAATGGAGGGACCTACTCCTGTTTCTGCACTAATTCATGCGGCAACTATGGTAACGGCAGGGGTATATTTGGTTGTACGTGCTAATCCACTATACGATCTTATCCCTGATGTTGGTTACTTTATCGCAAGTTTAGGTGCTTTTGTAGCAATGTTTGCAGCAACCATGGCACTTGTTAATCGTGACATGAAACGAATTATCGCGTATTCAACATTGTCACAGCTTGGGTATATGTTTGTTGCGGCAGGTTTAGGGGCGTATTGGGTGGCACTATTTCACCTAATGGCTCATGCATTCTTTAAAGCACTTCTATTTTTAGGTGCAGGTAATGTTATGCATGCAATGGATGATGAACTTGATCCATTTAAAATGGGTGGCTTAAAGAAACATATGAAATGGACATGGATTATGATGACCTTAGCATCAGTTGCTTTGGCTGGTATCTATCCACTTGCTGGTTTCTTCTCTAAAGATTTGATTTTAGAAGTTGCTTTTGTTGAGCATCACTATATTTTATATACAGTGCTTCTTATAACAGCAATGATGACGGCATTTTATTCATTCCGTCTTGTATCACTTATTTTTCATGGTGCAGAGCGTCATAAATCATTTGGTTTCCATCCTCATGAAACGTATACTTTTGTATTAATTGCAATGAGTCCTTTAGCAGTCTTAGCAGTTGTTGCTGGATTCTTATTTAAGGGTTCATATATTGCAATGGTTACTACACTGCTTCCAGCGACTGAGTATCATATTCATTCACCAGTAGTATTTTGGACTATGACAATTGGTACACAGATTTTAGTAGGTCTTTCTATTGCTTATGCATACCGAAAATATGAGCATGCTAAAATTGATAAAAAAGTTGAAGAAGGTTTCTTTTATCAACTACTTAAGAATCAATATTATATTCCATATTTTTATGAAGAGTATCTTACTAAACCCTATAGAGAGTTATCAACAATAGCTTGGAAACAGTTAGATCTTAAAGTTGTTGATGCAACGGTTGATGGTATCGCCAATATATTTTATAAAACAGGCGAGACAACACATGTTATGCAAGACGGTAATCTATCAACGATGCTTCGTTGGATGGTAGCAGGTACAGCCTTGTTATTAGTGTTAGCAGTAGCATTTACTATTGGCTACTCAGTGTTAGTCGGTTAAGGAGAGAATGGTGTTAGATAATATATTAACCATATTAATATTCTTCCCAGCATTGGCTGCAATGCTAGGATTTGTTGTAGATAAAGGTAGTATTCGCGCTTTTGGTGTGAGTGTTGCTGCAGTTGAGTTTGTTCTCTCATTAGTCTTATGGTATGCCTATGACCCTAGTGTGGTAGGGATGCAATTTATGGAATCAGTACCTTTGATTCCTGCATTTGGTATTAGTTACCTTTTAGGAATTGATGCTATTTCACTCTTTATTATAGTGTTAGCGGCATTTGTAACTTTAATCGGTATCGCTACTTTAGGTGAAGTTAAAAATATTAAAAATATGATTATTACGCTTCTCTTTTTAGAGATGACAATGATTGGTGTTTTTTCTGCACTTGATGCGATTATATTTTATGTATTTTGGGAACTCTCTTTAGTACCGATGTTATATCTCATCGGTGCATGGGGTGGACCACAAAGAATTTATGCTTCAATTAAATTCTTTTTATATACCTTTACAGGTTCTTTGGTGATGCTAGTAGGTATGCTCTTTATGGCATATTTCTATTACCAAGCAACTGGTGCATGGAGCTTCTCTATTTTAGAGTGGTACCGCCTTGTTTTACCTGAAAATTTACAGCTATGGCTTTTTGCAGCATTCTTTATGGGATTTGCAATCAAAGTTCCAATGTTTCCATTTCATACATGGTTGCCATACGCTCACGGGCAAGCACCAACTATTGGTTCGGTAATTCTTGCGGCTATCTTATTAAAGATGGGTACATATGCATTTGTACGTTTTTCACTGCCAATGTTTCCAGATGCTTCAGTCTTTTTCATGTTTCCAATTGCGATTATTGCGATTATTATGATTATTTATACAGCAATGGTTGCTTATGCTCAAGAAGATATAAAACAAGTTGTTGCTTATAGTTCAGTTTCACATATGGGTGTAATTATTCTTGGTACTTTTGCACTTAATGTTGAGGGTATTACGGGTTCAGTCTTTTTAATGATTGCACACGGTGTTGTCTCTGGTGCACTCTTCTTCTTGGTTGGTGTTATCTATGATAGACGCCATACTAAGATGATGAGTGAATTTGGTGGACTAGCCCATGTTATGCCTCGATACGCAACTATTTTTGGTATTATGATGATGGCTTCAGTTGGTTTACCACTAACAATTAATTTTGTTGGAGAGTTTTTAAGTCTATTAGGTTTTTATAAACAGTCACATATCTTAACTCTACTAGCAGGTACAGCTATTATCGTTGGGGCTATCTATATGCTAGCAGCGTATAAAAAAGCTTTCTTTGGTGAAGTGACGAATGAAAAAAATAAAAATCTTCCTGATGTCAATAAGCGTGAAATGTTTGCTCTGATTCCATTGGTTGTGATTACAATTTGGTTAGGTATTTATCCAAAACCAGTGCTTGAACCAATAAATAATAGTGTCGAAGCAATTGTTTCACTTATGCATGAAAAAGCGATTACTGAAGAAGCTAAGATGCGTATACCAAATCCAATGGCTGAAAAAGTTAGCATACAAAATGGGGGGACACACTAATGTTAGAACCAATTAATATTTCAATAGATTCTTTAAATCTAGTTACCTTAGCTCCAATGCTAATTGCTATTGTGGGTGCCTTAGCAATTCTAATTATTGATTTAGTAAAACCAAATCAAGATAAATCACTTTATGTGATGATTTCAGTTCTGTTTTTACTTTTAGATTTAGGAGCACTTCTAAATTTTGTTGATACTTTTAGTACTAATGGAACAATGCTAGGCTTTTTTGATGTTATGGTGATTGATGGTTTAGCAATACTATCGCAACTCATTATTGTTGGCGCTTCAATGATATTTATTCCTTTATCATTGACATCAAAACGTTTTCATGAATATAATTATCCAGAGTACTATGCACTTTTCTTATTTATGATTGCAGGTTTCCAATTCATGGTGGCATCAGATAATCTTATTCTGATTTTCGTAGGTTTAGAAACAGCTTCATTAGCACTATACGCATTGATTGCAATGCATAACCGTGCAAAATCATTTGAAGCAGCTGTAAAATATTTTACTATGGGTGCTTTAGCAGCTGGTTTTTACTCTTTTGGTTCGATGGTATTTTATGCACTTACAGGATCAATAGAAATCAATCAAATTGCGGCTGTTTTAGCTGCTGATGGTTATAGTAATATTGGTTATGTTCTTGTTGCAGTTATATTTATGCTAGCTTCATTTGGATTTAAACTTTCTCTTGTTCCTTTTCATACATGGACACCTGATGTTTATGAAGGCTCAAGTGCTGCATTAGCAGGTTATATGTCAATTGTTCCAAAAATTGCAGCCTTTGTTGTTGCAATGCGTCTTTTTGAATTCTTAATTCATAGTGGTGTTGTCTGGCTAGAAGTTGTTTTATATGCGGCGGTAGTGATTACAATGACTGCAGCTAATATCTGGGCATTGGTACAAAAAGATGTGAAACGTATGTTGGCATATAGCTCAATTTCGCATGCTGGTTTTGCTATGGCTGCTATTTTGATTGGTACAACACAGTCAAATTCAGCACTCTTTTTATACTGGATACTTTTTGTTTTCACAAACCTTGGTGCATTCTCCATGCTTTGGGTAAGTCGTCAGAAAACATTACTGCCAGGACAGAGTTCAGATCATCCATATGAGAAATTTGCCGGAATGGTTAAAACTATGCCTATGGCAGCGATTATGATGGCATTATTTATGCTTTCACTAGCTGGTATTCCTCCTTTGGGGATCTTCTGGGGTAAACTTTATTTGATTGGTTCTGCCGTGAGTGGTGGATATCCAATATTAGCACTTATTATGGCATTGAACTCCGCTATAGCTGGGTACTATTATTTAAAACTAATAGTCTTTATGTTTATGAAAGAACCAGTTGGAAAAGTTGAATCGAATTTCTATATGATGAATGCATCACCGTCACTAAAAAGTATTATTGGTTTTGCAGCCATTGTTACAATTTTTAGTATAATCTTGGTGAATCCATTAATGGAATTCATTACCGCTATGGTATATAATAGCGGTTACTAAGCATTACATGTAAGAAGGAGAAAGCTTTTTGTATTATTGGGCATTACTCCTTCTTTTTACTTCTTCTCTTTTTTCACTTGAACTCAGTGTTCAAAGTGGAAGAGAAAATCAACATGAATATTCAATTCTTCATCTTAAAGCTGAAGAGCGCTTTTTATGCGAAAGTGAAAAAAATGACCTTGATGTTGTTACTTCAATTATCTGTGCTTTCAATAAACGTCCCATACAATCTTTTTCAAATTTAGAAAATAATTTTTTTGAGATTAGCTCCAAGATTCATCAGAAGACATTTTTTATTATTATAAAACCTAAAAAGAAAATTCTTTTAAAAGCAATTTATTATGATTTGATTGATGATAATGAACTTTATCAAGTTGAAGATGATTACGCTAGACATTGGAATATTATTGGCTACAAAGATATTCCCCCTTTGATTGCTCAAGAAAAAAAATCAGAAAATCAAATTAACTTTCCTGTTCCTTTCTCTCAAGGTGAATACCCATATGTCGGAGGATTAGACATATTAGGTAATCCAATTCACATGACACGGGTAAAAGATGTTGCTGATTATCTGGCAATAAAAAAGAATTACAATGCAAAACGCTATGACTTAGCTTTGGAAATGATTGATGAAGTTTTAGAAGAGTTTCCTGATACAATATTTAAAAGTGAACTCATGTTGTACCAAATTCGTTGTCATCATGAAAAATCGGAGCCTGAATCATTGATTCAAATCTCAAAGCGTTTTATTCGTGAGTACTCATCTGATATTAATATGGCAGAGGTTTTAGCTGATACTGCAAATGCATATTCGAGAATTTCATTATTTACAGATGCTGACTACTTTTATGACCGTCTTTTTGATGAGCATAAAGAGAGCCGATATATGCATTTAGGCCTTATTTACAAAGCAAAGCAACTTCAAAATTCTGGTAACAGTGAAAAAGCATTAACTTTCTATAAGCGTGCTTTTAAACAATCAAATGAGCTTGGTATTGCTGCTTTGGCTGCTTATCAAATTATATTATTGGAATTTGAATTAGGTCATGCAAAAAAAGCTGATAAATATATTAAAATGATTTTAGCAGGTGAACGTAGTTATTTTATAAGTCGAAAGCAAGAGTCATTAGAATTAGCACTAAAACTAACTTCTTACAGTAACTATCAAAGTGCAGCAGATATAGCAGGTGCTTTACTTGAATTTATGGATAAAGATGATGATGGCTATGAGGAACTTTTGAAAAATAGGGGAATGTGGTTATCTGAAACAGAAAATAAAGAAGAGGCCTTAGCGGTATTTAATACCTACATACAAGGCTATAAGTATGGAGAATATTTAGAAGATGTTAAACGTAGGAAAGATGCACTATTTTTTGACGTACCTGATGTTAATGCAAGCGAGCAGCTTGAGCATCTTGATCTTTTAATGAATAAATATGCAGGTGACAGTATAGCTACGCGTGCACTATATGAAAAAGCAGAGCTTCTGTTTAAACTTGAAAAATATCAAGATGTTTTAGATCTTAAAGGTGATCTTGATTTACTAGATCCTGCATTATATGATAATAGTGAGGAGCTTATTGAAAATTCTGCAAAAGCTTTAATGCAAGAGTTGCTGCAAAATAAACAGTGTATTAGAGTGGTTGACCTCTCTAGAAACTACGATATTAACCTTTCAATGGAATGGGATGAAGAACTTTATGAATGTTATATCGGTGCAGGTAATTTTGACAAGGCAAAAGATATTGCACAATCGCATATTAAATCAAAGAATTTTAATGAACGAATTGCTTGGTTAGAGCGCTATACTAAAATTGATTTTGCCTTAGGAAATTATACTGCAGTTGTTGATGCAGCTAAAGAGTTAATCTCATTACGTAGTGATGAAAATAAAAATATTGATACTTACCGTCTTGTATTTGACGCAGGACAACGCTTAGGTGACTTTGATACGATTGTAAATGCGATTCAAAAACTAGAAGCTTTAGTGGGTCTGCATTATGATGATATTGAACGCTATGTGCAGATGGTTACCTTAGCTAAAAATTCAAAAGATGATCTTATGCTTAGAACTTATGCGCAAAAAGTGATGCAACTTCAAGAGAAGGCAAAAAGCTATACACAAACTCCTTATATTGAGTTTACATTAGCACAAGCTTTATTACAAAATGAAAAAGCAAAAGAGGCTCTTGAAGTACTTTACTCTTTAGATGAGCGCAACATTACAAAAAAGAGACGCTCACGCCAAAAATATTTGATGGGAACACTTTTCCAAAAAATCAATAAGCCTCAAAAAAGTAAAGATGCATATAATGATAGCATTGTTTCTGATACGAATTCTTCTTGGGCTAAACTGGCTAAAGATGCTTTAAAATTAATGCCGTAGTTACATGTAACGAAAGATAAAAACGTGGTGAAACTTGACAAATAAGAACCGTATAGTTATATTTATAACCCGACCCCTTTTTTCGACCCCTTTCCACTCTTTTATTTTGGGGAATCCTCCGTTTATTGGTAAACAGTTACAAAGTAAAGAGCAAAAAGAGG
>JAYEPE010000305.1:0-1757 GCA_034723735.1 Campylobacterota bacterium
ATATTTAATAAATATTTTCTTTTTAGGAGGGTTTATGGTTAGTTTTGGAGAATATAAAAGTAGAATGGATGTTAATCGTAACATAAATTTTATGTTTCAAATTTTTAAATTCATTCTAGGAGATGATATAATGAGTAAAATCGTAACAATAACCCTTTTGGCATCAACCCTTCTTCTTGCTAAACCATATACTAAAGCAGATAGAATTCTCGATATGCAAGCATTGGCTGAAGCTATGGGTAAAATTCAAACAGGTTTCTTTTACAATAATAATGATTTAGTCCAAGATGGTGCCTTAACACTTTCTGATGTGATTCGTAGAGTACAACCTCCCTTAGAAGAGAAAGAAGAGAAAGACCCTATGACACGTTTTATGAATAATAAAGTGCAGATGAGTAATAAAATTGCTAAAAAAATTGATAAAAAAGCTCAGATGATTATTGAGAGATTTGCTGAAGGCGATACTATTCAGGCACTTCAATCTTTTTCTAAAATTACTGAAAAATGTATGCAATGTCATACGCAGTTACGTAATTGGTAACATTGGAGATTCATGATTAAAATAATATTATCGTTGCTTCTTTCACTTAGCTCTCTTTATGCATTTGATCTTACTGTTACGGGTACCGTAATATCAGATAATCAAAAGATGATTGGTGCACGCTATATGGGGTATGTTAAGAAAATTCATTTTGATATTGGAGATGAAGTTGAGCGTGAAGATACCCTTTTTGAAATTGAATCGGCTGAATTTGATATCTTAAAAAACCAAGCTGATCTTTTTTTAGAACAGGCAAAGATTATGGTAGATATGTATCGAAGTCGTATGAGTGAAATTCGTCGTGAAAAGCGTATTTTAAAATCTCGTGGTATGGGTGATACGATGGACTTTGAAAGTCTTGATATAGCAGCTGATAATGTCTCAGCTTCACTTGCTTCTGCACAGTCACTACTTGATAATGCAACGGAAAAGGTAAAGCAAGTCGCTACGGTAACAGACTACTTAGAAGTCAAAGCGCCCAATAGTGGAATTATTGTTGAAAAACGTATTCGTGTTGGTGACTTAATTGCACCAGGAATGCTTGCGATGATTTTAGTTGATCTTAACCATTTGGAGATTCATGCTGAAATAGCAGAGTCGGATATGCGTTATATTGACCGTGGTCAAAGTGTTGCTGTAAGTATTCCTTCTTTGGATTATGATACAAAAGGTGTTGTTAAATCTATTGTACCAAGCGCAAACCCTATGGCACATACATTTAAAATTGTAGTAGATTTTTACAAAGGCAATGACAAAATCTATCCAGGTATGTATGCTAAGTTGAAAATTGCTATTAAAAAGCGCAGTCGATTACGTTAGTGATTAACCTTGTACATGGAAGAGATTAGCTCTTACATGTAAAGATTAGGTATTTTCAATTTCAGGTGCAATCTTTTCAATTTCTTCTTCAGTTATCTCTTCAATTCCCTTACCATCACAAGCATCTTCGTCAACTACTGCTTCAGGACATAAAGCTGCTGCATTATCCATAAGTACAGGGATAAAAAAGAGGGAAACAACAGTTGCTGCGAGTGAACCAAAGATTAAGGCAATTCCCAAACCTCCAAAGATTGGGTCAGTTGCTAAAAGAGCACTTCCTAAAATAATTGCAACAGTAGTCATAATAATAGGCTTGGCACGTGTTGCTACTGAGATAGCAATGGCGTGTTTCTTCTCAATACCACTTGCTATTAGAGAACGACTAAAGTCAATGAGT
>JAYEPE010000306.1:0-1755 GCA_034723735.1 Campylobacterota bacterium
TTAATAATGGCATTCTACAGCTAAGGAGCTTTCATTTGGCTATTGTCATTTCTCCCAAGTTATATAGTTGTGCCATATTCCACCAAGAGCTGGTTCTATATTCTTAATCTCTTTACTAACTGCAGTTGACACTTACTGAGACTAGCTTACTTTATCCACCTATTATCGGTTGACTACCAACCTTACCTAAATCCTTAAACCTTAGAGGATTTAATTCTACTTCACACTTATTAAATCAATTATCTTCATTAATAAAGGAAACCAAATAACCAAAGTGGAAGTTTATCATCAACACCAATCTCTATATTATCTGCAACAACATATCCCTCTTTAATATCTTTTAATTGTTTAAAGCTTTTATCTTTTCCGCCTATTTCAAAAGTATATTTTTCATCCAAGATAAAATCAGCACTTTTTGGATAACTTATACTGTGTTGATATGATACTGACGAAGCAAAAAATGTTTCTCTAATTGTTCCAATTTTTGGACTGTCACAAAATATTGAAAATAGGTTTGTGTTATCCAAATACAACTTTTCAGGTTTTGAGATGATACTAACACCACTTGATTTTGCACCTAATATTCTTATTAGTCCAGCTGCTTGTAAAATTCCTAAATATTTATAAAGAGTTCTTTGGTTAAGCTCAACTGCACCACAAAGCTTTGAGATATTTATATCATATGGTTCACTTTGACACAGCATTATCATCATCTTTTTAAGAGAGTTTATTTTATCATGATCTATTGTGTAAATCATTGGAAGATCAGTTTCTAAAATTTGCATAGAGGCACTCAGAAGCTTTTGAATATAGCTATTCTTAGAGCTTGTATAAAAAGGATATGTACCGCTTTTAAGATACTCTTCAAAGTATGCGAACGGTTTTATTTTTGATAGTATATCTACTGCATGTGACGTATGATTTTTTAAAATATCGTTTAAAGTAATAGGTTCAAATTTTTCATTTGTCTCTAATTCTAAAAACTCCCTAAAAGATAATACAGGAAGCCTATGAATCACAGCACGTCTACTCAAATCAGCTTTTGCATTATCTATCGCAATGGCATTAGAGCCTGTAAAAACTACATTTAAAGAGAAAAAACTATCATAAATCAATTTTAGGTCTGTTTCAAAGTTTTTAATCTTGTGTATTTCATCAATAATTAAAACCTCCCCACCCTTTTTTTGAAACTCATCTGCTATAGTAAAAAGTCCAAGTTCAACTACCAATGGATGGTCTGCCATTATATAGAGTGTTTTCTTTTCTTTAAAAACAGTATGTAAATATTGAAGTAGTATGGTAGTTTTTCCAACACCACGAGAACCTAGCACACCAATGAGACGTTCGTTGAAGTCTATTTTTTCAAACAAAAATCTTTTATACTCAGGAACTTTTTGAGATAAGATTTGATTTGAGAGTAATTGCAACTGTTCTATCATTTTTATTCCTATACTATTTTAGCAATATATATTTTGTATTATAATACAAAAGAATAGAATAGTCAATTATATTACTCAACTTTTGCACATAGATTCCTCTAAATCCATAGACTTAAGTTGAGTATTAAAGTCCATAAATAGGCACTTTTTAGTATAATTTTGTTACCGCTAACATTATTATAAAGGTCTATTCATCGAAAAAGTGCAAAACTTGTTTAGGGAGATTAGGATTCCATCCTATCCCTAAAAACCCTTAACCTAAAAATATTTTATGATATAATCATAAAAATAAATATGGAGGTATCACTTATGAATA
>JAYEPE010000307.1:0-9173 GCA_034723735.1 Campylobacterota bacterium
CTTTAATGTCAGCAAGACGTTCATTAACCTGTTGTCGTGCCCAGTAGATGTCGGTACCATCTTCAAAGTCAATGGTGATATCACATAGCTCGTACTTGGAGATAGAGCGCATAATTGTCTGATTGGGAATTCCGACCATCTTCATCTCTACGGGAATAACAATACGTGATTCAACTTCACTCGGTGTCATTCCATTTGATTTCATAATGATTTTTACCTGAACAGGAGAGATGTCAGGAAAGGCATCAATAGGTAAGTTATTGTAAGACTTTACACCAAAGCCAAGAATAATGATGGCAAGCAGTGAAATAAAAAGCCTCTGCGAGAGGGCAAGCTCAATTAATTTATTCATCATTGCTTTCCATCATGCTTTTTAAAATGGCAAGAGAACTTACCGCTATAGGCTTTTTGAGGCTATCAGTAGGTTGTAAATAGTAATGGGTTTCATCTTCAGCAAGTACGTGGACACCTAAACTGCTGTACCCTTTGGCACTTTTTATAAAAACAATATCACGCTTGGCATCTTTAATCAGTGCTTTTTTGGGAATTTTTATAGAAATTTGCTCTATATAAAGTGTTGCAGAAGTACGTAAACCTACAAGAAGTTCTTGTGACTCCTCTACTAAAAAGCGAACATTTCAGGTCTGGTTCTTTACATTAATAACCGGTGCAAGGTTAATAACTTTAGAGTCAAATGATTTGGTGTCAATATTAAGGGTAACACTGTCATTGACTCTGAAGTTACTGGAGTCCTTAACACTGAGTGCTCCTTTAAGCCAAAGATCACCGTGTTGTTTAATCACTAAAAGAGACTCAAAAGCAGCAAAGCTTTTTCCAATTGCAGCATGACTTTCAATGATGTTACCATCAACACTGCTTTTGAGTGTTAAGCTGGAAAATACTTTGAACTTGGATGTAATAGCGTCAATAGTACTGTTATTGGCACCATAAGCACTCAGTAGTTCTTTAGAGGCTTTGAGTGAATTTTTAGCGTTTAAAAGAGCTGATTGAGAAGTAATGCACTCTTTTTGCGCAATAATCTGTTCACGGCAGAGAAGCTGTTTTCGTCTATCTACTGCAAGTGCATCACTGTAGTTGATACTACTGGAAATAGCACTTTTTTGTGCTTCTAACCATTGTGGAGAGCTCACGCTAATAAGGGCATCACCTTTCTTGATGGTATCGTAGAGATTTACATGTAATTTAGTGACACTCACATCATTGGGGAGTGAGAGTGTGTGAAGCAGTTGCGGTGGTGTCACCACCTCAACTAAGAGAGTACTGCTGGGTGTGACTTCTGAGATGACAGGTAACTTAGTGATAATCTGCCAATCGCGCTCTTGTTGTGCGGTAAGTGTAATCTCTATAGCATGAAGTGAGAATAGTGTCGATAGTAATAAAATGGCTGTTTTCATGGTTTAATCCTTAATTTCTAAAACATTGTAAAGTTGAAATAGACTTTGATAGTAGGTTCTTTTTGCACGATTTAACTCTTGGCTAAGTTCATTGAGGTTCTTATGGGTAAGAAGGTACTCAACGAGTGAGCTCTCATTAAGCTCAAAACTTTTTTGTACAAGCGGCATGAGTTCATTTTGATATTTATTAAGACGCTTTAAAATATTTTTATACTGTTGGAACTCTGCATTGAGCTGGTTTTTTAATGTATCAGACTGAACGTTTTTATTGAGATAGAGCGCCTCTTTCTCAAAAGTAAGTTTCTTCTGTTTATGTAGTGAGCTTAGTCGCAATTTTTCATACTTCTCAGAGCTAAAGGTAAGTGGAATTGAGAGATCAACACCGACACGTTTAATATCGGTTTCATTGTCATAGTATAGAGCAACATTAACGGATTTAAAACTGCTTTCATAGCGTTTAATAGCACTTCGTGTACTTAATTCAAGGTTATTGTAAATCTCTTTAGAGAGTGCATATTCCTCATGCCCAGGCGAAATAAACGCTCTGATTTTATGGAGGTCATTACAGATAAATTCTGAATCTACATGTAATTTTGTCTGTAGCAGTAATTGATGACGCAGAGTATGCTCTGAAGCTTTAATGAGAGTGATTTTTGCTTCAAGCTGTTGCATCTCTAACTCTAGAATCAGAAGATCTTTTTTAGAGAGTTCTCCATAGTTATAGGCGCTCTTTTTTATTGGAGTAGACACGCGTAAGCTGCTCATAAAGTTTCTTAGAGTTTGAGACAGTCTCTTTTTCAAGACAGCTTAAATGGTACTGTACTTTAAACTCATTTTGCAGTATTAAAAGATCACGATCGGCCATAACTTCCATCGCTTTATGTTCAAAGTGTCCCATCTGTGATGTGTGATAAGCAGAGTTTCCAAAACGAAACTCTTTTTCAACTCCCACAGAGTATTCAATATTGTCTTTACCTATAGCTGGAGTTGCATTGGCCAAGGTTGTAAAGAGTGTGAGTGGAGAGGTTGAAAATTCAGCCTCATGCTCAAGATGTTTGGCGTGTATCTCCTCTTGAGCCGCTTTAAAAGAGGGGTACTCTTTTTGAGCATGCTCTAGTAGTTGATTTAGGTTGATACTTTGTGCCAAGAGTAAACTTGGTAGCATCAGTATTAGAAATAAGTTTTTCATATATTATCTTTTTTATATTTATGTATTAGGGCAGCACTGTAACTGCAACATTAAATTGATGGGAAAACAAAAAGATTAAACTATTGGAGGACGATAAATATTTTGTTGTATTTTTTTAACATGTTGTGATGTTTTTAACAAATAGGGTGAAAATGGTGTAGAAGATGCGGTGATGAAACTATGATTGTCTGTACATAACATCATGGAGTGTATTATTTCATGCAGAGTTGAAACCTCACATATAGATTCATTATGACCATGAACATAAGCAAGTTCTAGCTGTGTGTCGGAGTCAAAATGCTGAACTACAAAGTCATGAAATGCTACAAATAAAAAAGCACTCAATAATAGTGAAAAAATCATGCGTTTAGTTTTCATTGTAGAGTATAATAGCTGATTTATATTAATAAAATATTTAGAGTAGAGTGATTGTATGACTTTTAAAAATTTTATAAGCCTAAACAAAGGGGAGTAAATTTAGGCTTAAGATTTAGTGACTATTTTGTGTATAGATCACTGCTTGGGTAATTTGGCTTACTTGTCTGTTTCTGTTCTTTATCTCTATCGTCATAGTGAACTGTGTCTGCTTGAGCGATACCTGCTAAGATTGTTAGTGCTAAGATTAATTTTGTCATTTTGTATATCCTTTTTGTTTTGGTGTGTAGAAGTATAGCAATAGAAGACAAATTTTGTCTTGATTAATATCAAGAAGAAGAGTAAATTTATCCTATTTATATAAACTCCATGTTTTAGGGGGTTTTGAAGAGTAAAATAATATACATGTAAATTATCGTATAATTTCACAACTATAAAAATACATGTAAATGAGTCTTATGATACAACTAAACAATATCTCTAAAAGCTTTTCCTCTCAAGAACTTTTTAGTAATCTTAACTTTAAACTTAATTCAGGAAATAGAGTAGGACTAGTAGGTCGAAATGGAAGTGGAAAGTCAACACTATTTAAAATTATTTTAGGTGAAGAGAGTGTAGATGAAGGTGACATTCTTATTCCAAAGGGTTATAAGATTGGAACATTAAGACAGCACCTTGAATTTACTGAACCAACACTGCGTGAAGAAGCGGCATTGGCTCTATTGGAGGAAGATAAATACAATGTCTATAAGATTGAGAAAATTCTGTTTGGGTTAGGTTTTGTTCAAGAAGATTTAGACAAAGATCCGCTCTCATTTTCAGGAGGTTACCAGATTCGTATTAATCTAGCTAAGCTGTTAGTAACAGAACCAAACCTGCTACTATTGGATGAACCAACGAACTACCTTGATATTCTCTCACTGCGTTGGCTAAAGACTTTTTTAAGAGCATTTGAGGGTGAAGTTATCTTAATTACGCATGATCGTAATTTTATGGATAGTGTTTCAACGCATACTATGGGAATTGTCCGAAGGTCACTTAGTCTTATTCCTGGCAATACGCATAAGTTCTATGAACAGCTTAAAAGTAATGATGAACTTTACGAAAAACAGAAGATTTCTCAAGACAAAAAACGTAAAGAGCTTGAAGAGTTTATTGCTAAAAATAAGGCTCGGGCTTCGACGGCTGCGTTAGCACAGTCGAAAGTTAAACAGTTGGAAAAAATGGACTTAATGGAGGATTTGGGATTTGATGCTACATTAAAGTTTGACTTTAACTTTAAAGAGACCCCTGCAAAGGTTTTGCTTGATGTTAAAAAGTTAAGTTTTGGTTATACGCCTGAGAATATTCTATTTAAAAATATCTCTTTTATTTTGGAAAAAGGTGAGTGTTTGGGAATTATTGGAAAAAATGGTAAAGGAAAGTCAACACTTTTAAATACTATTGCTGGTGAGCTCAAACAGTTTAGTGGCGAGGTTGATTTTCATGGAACAACTGAATTTGCTCATTTTGGACAGACCAATATTAATCATCTGCAGCTTAACAATACTGTGCTTGATGAGATTTATGCAGCCAATACAAAACTACCTGCTGCTACAATTAGAAGTATTTCAGGTGGAATGATGTTTAGTGGCGATAGTGCCCAGAAAAAAGTATCACTACTTTCAGGAGGTGAGAAGAGCCGCGTGATGTTAGGTAAAATATTAGCGCACAATGTTAACCTACTCTTTTTAGATGAGCCAACCAACCACTTAGATATGGACTCTATTGAAGCACTTACAGAAGCAATACAGCGTTTTAAAGGTTCGGTTATCATTGTTACTCACTCTGAAGAATTATTACGTCGTGTAGCAGATAGGCTTATTATTTTTGCACGTGATGGAGCAGAATACTTTGACGGCGGCTATGACCTATTTTTAGAAAAAGTTGGTTGGGATGAAGAAGTAGAGGAAGAAGAGAAGGCTAAGGCAGCACCTAAGGGAAATAAAAAAGAGAATAAAAAATTGCGAACTGCCATGATTCAGGAACGAAACAGGCTTACTAACCCTCTAAAAAAAGAGGTTCAACAGTTAGAAGACCGTATTATGGAAATAGAGGATGCCCTTGTTAAGCAACATGAAGAGCTCATTGGTGCATCTAATAGCAGTGATAACAGTAAAATTATGGAACTTTCTCAGCTTATTTCAAAGCAAGAGCAAGAGGTAGAGGAAAAATTTGAGTGTTTAGAAGTAGCGCAGACTAAGTTAGATGAATTCACTCAGTTATACGAAGTTAGACTCCAAGAGCTTGAAGGCTAGTAATTACATGTAAATAGTCTTGCATCTGAAAATAAGCAATTAAGTAGCGGAACAAAAATAACTTCATAGTTCAACAGCATTTAAAAGGTTTATATTTCACTACTTATGAGTCTGCTTCTTTACGCGCTTTTTCTCTTAGTTTATCTTTTTTACTTCTGCCTTTTCCTTTTACAGGAGCGGGGCCTTTTACTTTTTTAGGGGTATCTCCTGTAAGCTCAAAGCCCTCTATCTGTTCATGTTGAAGTGTTGCCTGACAACGCTTCTCAATCAGTTTAAAATGATCTTTGTCCAGATGGTCAATAAATGAGATGGCAACACCCGATTTACCAGCTCGTCCTGTCCGTCCTATGCGGTGAATATAGTCAGTAGGTGAGCGTGGAAGATCAAAGTTTATAACACAGCTGATGTCATTAATATGTAGTCCTCTAGAGACAAGGTCCGTAGCAAAAAGTATCTGAAGCTTTTTGGCTTTAAACTCATCTAGAGTGAAATTACGCTCATCTTGAAAGAGGTCGCCATGAAAAGAGTCTGCACTGTAGCCCTGTTTTCTAAATTTTGCGGCTATATTATCTGCAGCTCTCTTATTCGCCATAAAGACTAAAACCTGTTTCCACTTATGAGTTTTAAGAAGATGCCTAAGAAGAGGTCCACGGTTTTCACGATTAACTTCTATGGCACGCTGGGTAATACTCTGTACTGTTGGCGTTTCATCTTCAATACTAACCTTTATTGGTGCATCTGTTATTTTAGAAGCTATAGCTAACATTTTTGGAGGATAGGTCGCTGAGAAGAGAAGGTTTTGTCGTTTTTTTGGGATGGCCTCTAGAATTAGTTCTAGCTCCTGTGCAAAACCTAGGTCAAGCATCTTATCGGCTTCATCAAGAACAAAAAATTCAAGATGGGAGAGATTCATCTGTTTCTTTTGTAGCACATCAAGAAAACGTCCTGAGGTTGCTACTAGAATATCACACCCTTGCTGAATGGCGTAGAGTTGATCTGCAATACTCTCTCCACCAATAACAGAGACTACTTTTGGTTGCGTTGGCAAAAAGGTAGAAAAGCTTGTAAAGGCTTGAGCAACTTGAAGGGTTAGCTCTCGTGTTGGAGTGAGAATGAGTGCTCTGATTTTTGCTTTTCCCTCTCCCCGTCGCTTAGACCAGAGTTGTAAGATAGGTAAAATAAAGCTGGCACTTTTACCACTTCCTGTTTGAGCCTGTGCCATTATGTCTGCGTTTTGCAATACAAGAGGAATAACTTTTTCTTGAATGGGTGTTGGGTTTACAAAGTTGTTTTTTTTGAGGGCATGTTCAATAGGTTGTATAAGTTCAAGCGTTTTAAAAGACATTAATAACTCCCTAAGAGTAGTTTGAGCTCATACAGTTTCTCTGTCTCTTGTGAGACAGAAACGACTTTAAAACTGTGGTTGCAAGAATGGAATAATCTGTTTTTTACGACTCAGTACGCCACTGAGCCAAGCCTCAGAATTTTCAAGTGTTACACCAAACGCATTTTCTACTTTAGAAGCATCATCGCTTATAACTAAGACTTGAGAGCCTTCGGTCATAATATCAGTTAACAGTAGCATAGTAGTATGAAGAGAACCCTCTTTTTTAAGTTTTGTTAAATCAGCAAGTAGATCTTTTTTCATGTTGTCAAATACACTTAAGTCAACGACTTCTAGCTGACCAACACCTACTTTGCTATCTCCCATTGCAAACTCTTTGTAGTCGCGGGTAGTTAGTTCACGAGCAGTTGCTCCTGCAACAGCAGACTTTACAATGAACATCTCCATGCCTAAGGCTTTATAGTCTTTAATCTCTGCAATTTTTGCTAACTCTTTACAAATTTTAGTGTCAATTTTTGTACAGGTAGGAGATTTGAAAATGACGGTATCACTTAAGATTGCACAGAGCATCATTCCTGCAATATTTTTAGGAATTTCTATCTGATGATAATCGTACATCTCTTTAATAACCGTGTTACTACACCCAACTGGGCGTATCCAACACTCTAATGGTGTTGCTGTTGTTAAGTCACCAAGTTTATGGTGGTCAACAATTCCAAGAATTGTTGCATCCATAATATCTTGAGGAGCTTGACCTAAGTCTGAAAAATCAACAATATAAATCTCTTCACCTGCGTATGATGTTTTAAGTTCAGGTGTTGATGCACCAAATTTATTTAAGATAAATTCAGTTTCAGGTGAGATTTTACCTTGACGAGTAGGAGTAGTATCTTCACCGAGCTTATTTTTTAGATATGAGAGAGAAATAGCTCCAATTATGGAATCTGAATCAGGATTGGTGTGGCCGAAGATGTATGTTGACATGAAGTTGTGCCCTTTGTTGAGTATGTAACTTTTTTATAAATGCGATAATAGCATATTTACGATACATCATCAAGGCTTATAAGATCTTCATCAATTGAAGATGAACCTTTAGTTTTTTTTGAGATTTTAGTTGAAGCTTCCGCTTTAAATTCTTTTCTTTGCTGCTGCTGTGCGAACCATAGGGTAATTTTTTTATCTTCAGTAGTAATATGATTCACTATTAATGTCTGTACAAAAAAAGCTAACTCTTTTTCAAATTCCATAATAGTCATAGTTGAAAGTTTTAAAATAAATTCATTTATCAACCCAATAATATGCTCATGAATTTTCATGTGCTCTTTAAGATAGGGGTATTTTATTGAACTCATATATGCCTCTTCATTACTAAAATGTGTTTTGGTGTAGCTGTAGAGTTCTTGAATCATCTTTTTTATTTTTGCTTTACGTTGTGATGGATCGACAATAGTAAGTGCTTTATGTGCAATTGCAAAAAGATTTTTATGCTCAGCATCAACCTCACTATTTCCAATAAGATAACTATCATTCCATTTTAGTTCATACATTTTGCTCGCCTTTGAATTAATTATTTTAACATACTTTTAACTGTGTAACCTTTAGAGATTACTTATTTTCAATCTGTTTCCATACGGTCTTTGCTATTGCACAGGTTTTATTATGTGTTAATCATAAGCCTGTTGTCTATGTTTGAAGTCAACAATGACAATAATGAGTTTATCATCTTCTATAAGATAAAAAAGTCTGTAGTTTCCAATTCTATATCTATAATAGCCCTCAAGGTTATCTTTTAGCTTTTTTATATTTGTTCCATAGAAAGGGTTTTTTTTAAGTTGAGGATAAACAAAGTTTTCAATTTTTGAATATAGCTTTTTATTTATTTTCTTTTTAACGTTCTCAAAAGTTTTAGTTTCAGCAATTTGATACTTAGACAATGGTGTAATCGCCATTTTTAAAGTCATTTAAACCGTTCATTAGGTTTTTAACCAAATCTTCATCTTTTAAAATTTCAGTCATCTCATCATTTTCTACAAATTGAGATGATGTTAAATATTGCATTGTTGCAAATTCAATAAAATTAGAAAGATTTCTTTTCTGTCCTTCTGCTGCAAGTTTTATCATATCGTAGATAGAGTCATCTACTCTCATAGTCACTGTTTTCATAAATAAAAAGCCCTTTGAATATTTATTTTTATTATTGTATTCAAATTTATTCATTTTGTCAATTCAGTCGTTATATAGTAGGGTGAAAACCAATAATATAAAATTTCCTAGTGATATTCATCTTGTACACTTAACGACTGTCTTGAGAAATAATTTTTCCGCTAGGGTAAATTATTGGTCTCCTCGTGCTTGTTATATCTTGGTTGTTTTCCACACCTTAAAAGTGGAGATTCACTCACAGGGGTAATTCTAATTCTATCACTTTATTACAGTTCAAACATCTTAACTAGCATTTTTGAAATTTCTCTTGATGTTATCTTATCAACATCACCAAGTTTCTTTACAAGTCTTGTTTTATCAACTGTTCTAATCTGGTCTAGTAATACAAA
>JAYEPE010000308.1:0-9132 GCA_034723735.1 Campylobacterota bacterium
ACACACCTCTATGGACAGTGCGCAGATATTGAGGCTATAGCCCTTACATGTAAGAAACATGATATCTATCTTATTGAAGATGCTGCGGAGAGTTTAGGTGCTACTTATAAAGAGCAACATAGTGGTACTTTTGGTGATTTTGGAGTTTACTCTTTTAATGGGAATAAAATATTAAGTACATCAGGTGGTGGTATTTTAGCTTCACACAACAAAGAGTGGATTCGTAAAGCGTCTTTTTACGCTACACAGGCAAAAGATGATATGCCTTATTATGAACATACAGAATATGGATACAATTATCGTATGAGCAATATTTTAGCAGCAATTGGTGTAGCGCAGATGGAAGTACTTGATGAACGTGTTGCGCAATGTAGGCAAATATTTTCATGGTATCAAGAGGAGCTAAAAGGTATAGAGGAGATTACTTTTATGCCTGAGTTGGCAAACACTAAAGGGAATCGCTGGTTAACAACACTAACACTTTCAAATACAGAGCCTTTACATGTAATTAATAAGCTTCAAGAACATAATATAGAATCGCGTCTTTTATGGAAACCTATGCACCTGCAACCTCTATTTAAAAGTGCCTTACATGTAAACAATGGCATAAGTGAGAAACTCTTTACGCAGGGTCTTTGTTTGCCTAGTGGAACACAAATGAGTCATCATGATGTTCTTAGAGTTACCTCTATTATCAAAGAGATACTTTAATGAATACACTCTTACAACCAACTAATACAAAACGTATTTTATTCTTTTTAAGCCTTGATTTTTTTATCTCGGTTTTTACACTCTACAGTGCTTATGCTTTACGATTTAATTTTCAGATACCCTCAGAGTTTTTAGAAAATTTCTGGTCTGTATTTATAACACTGTTTTCTCTCAAATTACTATTTTTTTTGCGTTACAATATATATTTAAGTATCTGGCGTTTTTTTGGTCTGAGTGAGGCTAAAAATATTTTTAAGGCGCATCTCTTTGCTTATAGTATTTTTACTGTTGTTTTTATTTTATTTAATGAACTGTATCAGCCATTTCCTCGTAGTGTTATAATTATTGATTTTATCTTATCTTTTGTATTTATGGGAATGCTACGAATTTCCAAACGCATGATGATTGAACAAAATGACAATCTCTATAAGCCCACGCTTATTATTGGAGTAAATCCTAAAACATCATCAGTCATAAAAAGTGCTCTAAACCAAGAGATACCTTACTATCCAGTTGCTATAAGCACCTCTGTAATTGATGAACAGAGTGCAGTAGGTACTTATATTAGTAACTTAAAGGTATATCCCTCTTCACAGCTTCAAGAGACAATAGAAAAATATGATATTCAAGCTGTTATTATTACCGCAAATATCACAAGATCAGCTCTAAAATCACTCTATAATCTGCTTTCAGAATATAAGATTCAAGAGATAAAAAAAGTAAAACTTCTAGGTGAGCAGTATGAAAAACTTCAGGATCTCTCTATCGAAGATTTACTCGCTCGTCATCCAAAAGACCTTGATACTACTTTAGTTAAATCATTTATTAAGGGTAAAATAATATGTATTACGGGTGCAGGAGGAAGTATTGGCGGTGAAATTGCTAAACAGTGTCACTATTTTGGAGCATCACAGTTAATACTAATAGACAATAGTGAATATAATCTCTATCAGATTGGAGAACACCTTAATGGTGCAGATCTTAAATTAGTATCTGTTAGTGATTTAGAAAAATTAGAAGAGATTTTTAAAGCTTATTGTATTGATATTGTTATCCATGCTGCTGCATATAAGCATGTTCCCATCTGTGAAGCCAATATTGAAGCTGCTATAAAAAATAATATTCTTGGAAGTAAAAATATTATTGATCTCAGCATTGAGTATAATATCTCAAAAGTAGTTATTGTTTCCACAGATAAGGCTGTACGCCCTACTAATGTAATGGGAACAACTAAACGTATTGTAGAACTTTATGCCCAAAATGTTGATGCCAGAATGTCAGATATTGTTTCAGTACGCTTTGGTAATGTATTAGGTTCAAGTGGAAGTGTTGTTCCCAAGTTTAAAACTCAAATTGAAAATGGGGGTCCTGTCACGGTAACTGATCCTCAAATGACACGCTATTTTATGCTTATCAGTGAGGCATGTCAACTCGTTTTGCAAGCATCTTCTATCGCTAAAGGCGGTGAACTTTTTATTCTTGATATGGGAGAACCTGTTAAAATTGTTGATTTAGCTTCACAGATGATTTCGCTTTATGGTAAAGATGATGAGATAGAGATAGAGTTTTGTGGTTTACGCTCAGGAGAGAAGCTTTATGAAGAACTATTGATTCATCCTGATGATCAGAAAACGAAGTTTAGCTCTATTATGATTACAAAGAGTAGTCATTACCCTATAGAGACTCTCAATAGTGATATTGAAGAACTTCTTATATGTAAAGATAAGCTCAGGCAACTGAAAAAAATAGTACCTGAGTTTAATCACAGAGCTTAAAGCTCTGTTTTAAGCACCGCTCCATTTGAAGCATTTGAAACTAAAAGGCTATAGCGTTTGAGCCATTTAGATTTTACTTCATTTTTATAAGGCTTCCAAGCTGCACGACGTTTTTCAATCTCAGCATCATCAACATTGAGCTGTAAAACATGAGCATCAACATCAAGTTCAATCTCATCACCATCTTCAATCAAAGCGATAAGTCCACCTTCAGCAGCTTCAGGACTTACATGACCGATAGAAGCACCACGAGTTGCCCCAGAAAAACGACCATCAGTAATAAGCGCAACACTCTCACCTAAGCCCATTCCCATGATAAGCGAAGTTGGAGAGAGCATCTCTTGCATACCTGGACCACCCTTTGGACCTTCGTAGCGAATAACTACTACATCCCCTGCTTTTACTTTGCGACTTACAATTCCAGCTATAGCTTCAGGTTGTGAGTTGAAACATACTGCAGTCCCTTTAAATTGACGCATACTTGCATTGATACCTGCTGTTTTAACAACCGCACCTTCGAGAGCAAGGTTTCCAAAAAGAATTGACAATCCACCAACAGGAGAGAAGGCATTTTCATTAGTATGAATAATATCTGTATCTTTAATATCAGCATCTTGAATACGCTCGGCCAAAGTTTCACCCGTAACTGTTAAAACATCTGTTTTAAATACACTTCCGCGCTTGCTTACCTCTTTCATAACAGCATTTACTCCACCTGCACGATTAATATCATCCATATGAACCGTGCTTAATGATGGTGAAATTTTAGCGATGTGGGCTACTTGTTCGCCAATTGTATTAATATCTTCAATATTAAAATCAACCTCCGCTTCTTTTGCAAGAGCTAAAAGATGCAGTACAGTATTTGAAGAGCCACCCATAGCCATATCGATAACAAAGGCATTATTAATAGCATCTTTATTTAAAATATTACGCATATTCCATTTAGAATCTTCACTTTTTGCCATCTCTACAATACGCTTAGCCGCTACTTTAACCATAGCTATGCGCTCAGGAGTCATAGCCAAAACAGTTCCATTTCCAGGAAGTGCTACACCCATCGCTTCACAAAGAGTATTCATAGAGTTTGCAGTAAACATTCCAGAGCATGAGCCACCACTTGGACAGGCCTCACACTCTATCTCATAAAGCTCTGCATCACTCATCTTACCTTCTGCATGTTCACCAACTGCTTCAAATGCTGTCGCTAAATCAATAGGAGTTCCATCTTTTTTATGACCTGCTTCCATAGGGCCACCAGAAACAAAGATAGTTGGTACATTTACACGCAGAGCTCCCATAAGCATTCCGGGAACAATCTTATCGCAATTAGGGATACAAATCATTGCATCAAGCTTATGTGCATTCATAACTGTCTCTATAGAATCAGCAATCAATTCACGGCTTGGCAGACTGTAGAGCATCCCATCGTGTCCCATCGCGATACCATCATCAACACCAATAGTGTTAAACTCAAAAGGTACTCCACCAGCCTCACGAATTGCTTCTTTTACAATGCGTCCGTACTCTTGCAAAAAGAAGTGTCCAGGGATAATATCAATATGGGAATTTGCCACTCCAATAAATGGTTTATCAAAATCCTCATCTTTTAATCCTGTAGCACGAAGCAAACTTCTATGAGGTGTCTTATCAAATCCTCTTTTTACTGTATCACTGCGCATAATAATCCTTATATTTTATATCTTTTCGAAATTATATCGCTTTTTTCACCTAAAATACTTTACATGTAAAATTATTTTTGCTATACTTCCGCCCTAACAACGAGAAATCGCTGTTTTGCGGGAATAGCTCAGCGGTAGAGCACGACCTTGCCAAGGTCGGGGTCGCGAGTTCGAACCTCGTTTCCCGCTCCATTTTAAAAATGCCCGGATGGCGAAATTGGTAGACGCAAGGGACTTAAAATCCCTCGGTGGTAACACTGTGCCGGTTCAAGTCCGGCTCCGGGCACCACTATAATAATGCGGATCTTTGGCAGAGTTGGTCGAATGCACTGGTCTTGAAAACCAGCGAGGGTCATACCTCCCAGGGTTCGAATCCCTGAGGGTCCGCCATTACACACTTCAAGCAAATCTAATTAAGTCTCATTTATCCCCTAAAACAAGACTCTTTTCTAATAATGTAGCCTAATGCATATCAATCTATTTTAGGCAAATCTATATTTTAATTTATGTTAATTAATCTATATGATATAATACATATAGATTAAAGATAAAGGATAGATAATGCTAAGTTATGGAATTACAGATATTCAATCAAAGCCTTCACTTATCAAAAGTATGGATATAGGTGAAATAATAGATAAACGAGCTCATACGACTTTAGGTTATTTTATATCTGCAAAATATGAGAGTTATATTAGACCACTTATTGATAAAATTGATAGAGAAGAGAAACTAGAGAAATTAAGACGCTTACAGGCACATCAAGATTTAGAGTTTGCAGAGCTAGGAGTTGATGATGGATTATAAACGAGGTGATATTGTTACAGTTAATCTCAATCCTAAAAAAGGTCATGAAGTTGGCAAAGTCAGACCTGCTGTTATTATTTCAGGAGATGATGAAAACACTATGTTAGACACTATCATTTTAATGCCTCTCTCAAGTGATTTAATTGAAAATATGGATCCATATAGACTTCGTATAACAAAACGCGACAAGATCAATCAAGACTCTGATATTCTTATTAATCAAATACGAACACTTTCTAAACAGAGAGTTGGAGAGAAGATAGCTCAATTAAATGACAATGAATATGAGTTAGTTATTAAGTTACTTTGTAAAAACTTTATATAAAAGAGTAAAATATGTTAAAGTAAAGGCTCAAAACCCGAAAAAGTACCGTAAGTAAAATATTCATTTATAAATAGAAAAATATCTTGTTTTCTTTAAGGTAAACTCTGTATAATTCTGCTTACAAAATAGTTGCATACTCAAATGACAATTATTTTTACGGCAATTTATTTTACTATATAACATAAATATAGCTAAAATAGGGATACATATAGATGAGTTCGAATCCCTGAGAGTCCGCCATTAATAACAAAAATAAAAACTTTTAATAAACGGTGCCATCGCCAAGTGGTAAGGCCGAAGCCTGCAAAGCTTCTATCCCCAGTTCAAATCTGGGTGGCACCTCCATGCAACAAGTAAAAATATTGCAATATTTTATTCTGATGAGAGTGAACTTCGCAATAATAACTCACCCATTTTTTCAAAATAATTTTGAGCACCTAACTCACCCTCTTGTAGAGCCTTTTTGAGTGCCCTAATAAAAATTTCTTGTGATTCTGGTGATGCCTGTGCAAATTGTTCAGTAATCTCTTGTAATGACATTACATGTAAGCTTCCATTTACATCATATTCTATATTGGATGCAGGATTAATATTATGCTTTAAAAGTAAGGCTTTGACTTTACCTATCAAAATGTAATCACTCCCAAAAGATTTAGCATTACAATAATTAAGGCAATAGGGGCAATGTAACGTAAGATGAAGTACCAAAGTGTAAAAGCACGTCCCATGCTCTTGCCAACAGCAGCAAAAACTTGTTCTTTGGGAACGCTATAGCCGATGAAAATTGCCATCAGAAAACCACCTAGTGGAAGCATAAATGCTGCGGTAATATGATCAACCCAGTCAAAGAAATTTTTTGAGCCAAAAGTGAGTGTCTCACTAAAGGCTGTAGTATTTGAAAGCAAGGCTATTATTCCAACTAAATAGAAAAAACCACCTGCCATGACAACTGCCTTAAAGCGGGTCATTCTAAATTTATCAATTAAGTACTGTACCATAGGCTCAGTCAGGGAAACTGCAGATGTCAGTCCCGCAAAGGCTAAGGCAAAGAAGAAAAGAATAGCAAAGGCATTACCTAAGGCACCCATCTCATAAAAAATAGCAGGCAGGGAGATAAAAACAAGACCTGGACCTTTTGAAGGTTCTGCGCCGTATTGATATAAAAAAGTAAAAAGCATTAAGCCTGCGATAAGAGCTATTCCTGTATCAAGAGCCACAATATAGAGAGAACTTTTTACAAGATTCACCTCTTTTGGAAGTGAAGCAGAGTAGGTTAGAATTGCTCCCATTCCTAATGAAAGTGTGAAAAAGGCATGTCCAACAGCAATAACAAAGGCTTCGGAATCTAGCTTATCCCAATCAGGTGAAAACATAAAGTCCCATGCTTGAGAAAAACCATCAAGACTCAATGCATAAACAAACATTCCGCCTACAATGATAAATAATATTGGCATTAAAATAAGATTGAGTTTCTCAATTCCTGCTTTTATCCCACGTACTAAAATAGCACTAATAAATATAAATGAGAGAGTATGATAAAAAATCTGTGTACCTATGCTATCAAGAAGGAGTGTGTTAAATACCGCTTCAGCTTCAGAAACTGAAGTGGGAAGAGCAGAAAATGCTACTACTATGTAGTGAAGTATCCAGCCAATAACAACAGAGTAAAATGTCATAATAAGCAGACCTGCCCATATGCCCATCATACCAGCAAGCCGCCATGTCTTCTTATTTGTTGGAGCAAGTTTTTCAAAACTTTTTGCTGCATCCATACGCCCAAGATATCCAATAAGCATCTCTGCAATCATAATAGAAAAACCTATACTTAATACAGTTAAAAGATAAACTACAACGAAAGCACCTCCACCATACTCTCCAGTTATATAAGGAAATTTCCAAATATTTCCAAGTCCAACAGCAGATCCAGCCGCTGCTAAAATAAATCCTATCCGACTAAAACGAGCTATTTTCATCTAAAAATCCTACACATTATATTGTGGCTAATTATACATTTTAAAATTTAAAGCCTACTGTATTGACAAATAAAATTATTTTCACTATAATTTCGCCTCACTAAATTGATATCTATCATTTTAGCTGATTGGTCGGGGCGTAGCTCAGTATGGTTAGAGTACCTGGTTTGGGACCAGGGGGTCGAAGGTTCGAGTCCTTTCGCCCCGACCACTTTATTATTATCAATATTTAAAACATGGTGAGATTAGCTCAGTTGGTTAGAGCACTGGTTTGTGGTGCCGGGGGTCGCGGGTTCGAATCCCGTATCTCACCCCATAAATTTTAAAATAACCTGATAATTAAACAATTTTTACGGTGGCGCCCGTGGCTCAACTGGATAGAGTATCGGTTTTCGGCACCGACGGCTACAGGTTCGAATCCTGTCGGGCGCACCACTAATATGTGCGCTCTTAGCTCAGCTGGATAGAGCAACGCCCTTCTAAGGCGTAGGTCAAAGGTTCGAATCCTTTAGGGCGTACCACCTCTTACAAATGTTCATGTCAGAAGTGACACTAAAAACTTATTCCACGCGGACGTGGTGAAATTGGTAGACACGCCAGACTTAGGATCTGGTGCCGCAAGGTGTGAAGGTTCAAGTCCTTTCGTCCGCACCATTTACAGCTAAAAAACCCCTAAAATACGAACTTTCAAAAACATTTTACACCCCTTTAGTAGAGTTTTATACTGAAATCAAAATCAAATTTACCATCATTTAGAAATCTTGCATAGACTTCATGAACCATTTGGCTATCTCTATGGCCTAGTATTTTTGCTAAGTTGTGAGGAGTTGTATAGCCTTTTGAAAGCATCGTAGTATTGAAGATATTAAGAAATTTCCTAATAGGTAATAAAGTCTAGAGCCGAAACCATAACCTTATCTTTTAAATGTCTGTATGTTATAATTCTTCTTGAAACAGATAACGATTAAGGGTAGGTCCCTTACAAGAAGTGGCAGGGTTTTTTTTGCTTTTTTAGCACTAGGAATAGAAGTTTTAAGGGGTGTACTTTAAACAACTATTCTTAAATTATAAGTATTATTTGTATAATTAATATTGAGCAAGGAAAGATGTGATGACAATACTTTTTGATTTAGATGGAACACTTATTGATTCGACTGAAGCGATATTGGAAAGTTTTCATAACTCTTATACGCATTATAATCAGCCATGTCCTGAAGATGAAGCAATTAAAGCATTGATTGGGTATCCCCTTGATGTTATGTATAGAGAACTTGGTGTTTCTGAAGATCAGATTTGGGAATATGTGAAAACTTATAAAGAGTATTATCGTAAAATTTCCAGATTGAAAACGCAGATGTTGCCACGTGCTGTTGAAGCAATAGAATTAGCGTCACAGCATTTCCAATTGGGTATTGTAACTACAAAAACAGGGCTCTATTCGCAAGAACTTTTAGAACATTTTAATTTGATGCATCACTTTGAGGTTTTAATAGGGCGTGAACATGTACAAAATCCAAAACCGCATGCAGAACCTATATTAAAAGCGATTCAAATCCTTACATGTAATAGAGAAGAGTGCTGGATGATTGGAGATACCCGTCTTGATCTAGGTTCTGCTAAAAATGCAGGAGTAAACAGTATTGGTGTTTTAAGTGGTTACGACAACCATGAGCAATTATCAACATTGTGCGATATTATAAAAAAAGATGCTTATGAAGCTGTAGAATATCTTCTGCAAGTGAGGTAAAATAACACGTATTGATTAGCTTTTAAAGCAAGATGCACTGAGAAAGCTTCATTTAAGAGCAACTTGCATAGAATTATCAATACATTTTTAAAATTGAAAATTCTTATTAACA
>JAYEPE010000309.1:0-1740 GCA_034723735.1 Campylobacterota bacterium
TGTTATTGTATATTTAGCACCGGTCACTGACTCAACAGAACATTATGAAGAGTTTCTTGCTCTTAATAAAAAGAGTCGTAAACACATTATTGTTTTAAGTAAAATTGATTTGGTACCTCAAGAGAGACTTTTTAAAACTATTGCTTCTTACAATAAATACAGTGATAAATTTGAAGCACTCATCCCAATGTCAGTCAACAAAAGTGTTGGACGTGAAGATTTACTTGATATCATTACCAAATACCTTGATGAGTCTCCCTATCTTTATGATCCTGATGACATTACTACCGAGATGCTTCGCAATATCTATAAAGAGTTTATTCGTGAAGCTATTTTTGAAAATATCAGTGATGAGATTCCTTATGAGTCTGATGTCTTAATAGATAAGATCGAAGAGGATGGTAAAGTTGAAAAAATACGAGCAACCATCATTATTCAAAAAGATAGTCAAAAAGGTATCATCATCGGCCGTGGTGGTGAAGCCATTAAACGGATTGGTCAAAGTGCCCGCCACAAGATTGAAGAACTAGCTGGCAAGAAAGTTTTTTTAGAGCTCTTTGTTAGTGTTAAAAAGGGATGGACTAACGATAAAAAATTTCTTGAAGATATTGGATACCAATGAAAATAACACTATTTGTACTTCTATTTACACTATCACTTCAAGCTATGCAGGTAGCCACTGTCTATAGAGAGCATGGAATAAAGGCTGTTGAAAAAGCACTTGACATTGAACTTTCAAAGAGACAATACTGGGATACAGAACTAAAAAATTTTGACACCAAATTTGGATACTTTGAAAACCTAACTTCTATTCTTACTTGTGATAAAGATCGTTCAAAACTCTATAAATACACCATCAATAAGGATGGGAAATTCCATTTATCCCATACCTTTAATGCACTAACAGGCAAAGTTAATGGAGATAAACAGAAAGAAGGTGATAAAAAGACACCACTTGGTGTCTATACTTTAACAAAAAAAATCAGCAACCCTAATCCATTCTATGGCCCCTTAGCTTATGTTACATCTTACCCTAATCTTTATGACAAATATCGTGGGAAAAATGGCTCTGGCATATGGATTCATGGTCAACCCCTTGAAGGAGAACGTGATAAGTTCACAAAAGGATGTATCGCTATTGAAAATGAGGACATCTGTACATTAGATGACAATCTATCACTTCAAAGCAGTCTACTAATTATTGATCAAGAACATATAAAAGAGGCTAAGAAAAAAAATCTTTCAACTATTCTTTCAGAACTTTTTGCATGGCGCTACGCTTGGCTTTATAATGAATACAAAAAATATATCAGTTTTTATGATCCCTCTTTTATTCGCTTTGATGGTAAAGACTATAAGACATTTAAACGTTTTAAAAAGAGAATTTTTGATTATAAAGACAAAAAACGTATATTATTTTCCAATATTAAAGTAGTGCCTTATCCTGGAGAAGAATCTAATCTATATATTATTATATTTAATGAAAAATATTATTCTAAACGTATCTCATTTGATGGTGAAAAAACACTGGTGGTCAGACTAGACTCGGACTCCTTTAAAATTCTTTCTGAAAGATAGATTGATACTTTTTAGGCTATAGCCCATAAAATAACTGTAACTAATCACCCTCTATAATCCCAAAAAAACTTTCAAAATTCATTCAATTTCAACCTTTAAAAAAGCCTATTTATAGGGATTTTTAGCTATAATTTCTCATACAAAAAGAAGGTTTCTGTCTTG
>JAYEPE010000310.1:0-1740 GCA_034723735.1 Campylobacterota bacterium
AACTTGTTCGAGCAGGTATTCCTATTGCAGAAGCACTAGAAACCTCTATTGCAATGACAGACAACTTACCTCTTAAAAAGAAATTACTCACTATACGCTCAACAGTAGAAAAAGGGGGTACCTTAAATGATGGAATGGCAGATACAGGTCTCTTTGAAAATATGATCATCCAAATGATCTCGGCAGGAGAATCAAGTGGCCAGCTAGATTCCATGCTCGACAAGGTAAATGATTATTATAAAATGCGTTTCGATGCAATTATTGATGGTCTTTCTGAAGCTGTTGAGCCTATTATGCTCTTTATGATTGCAGGTATGGTTATTTTACTTGCTCTTGGTATTTTCTTACCAATGTGGGATATGGGTAACGCAGTACAAGGAAGAAGCTAAGCTTCTTCTTTATCCGCCTCTTTTTCTACTAACATCGTATAAACCTCATCTTTGGGAAGCATTCCCGCTTCATAAAGAAATTGCGAAGGCATAAAATCCATCTTTTTAATCTTATCAAATTTTGCAAAACTTAAATGCAATAAATCTTTAGCACGTGTAACAGCAACGTAAAAAAGTCGTCTCTCTTCATCTAAACTTCCTCCACGTTGCATAAGCTTACGATTAGGAAATCGTCCATCCATTAAATCAATAACATATACCTCTTCATATTCCAAACCTTTAGAAGCATGAATACTCAGTAAATGTACCCCTTCGCCTTGAGTTAAATCTTGAGAGCCTAAAATCATTGCATTTAAAAAACGCTCATGTTCTTTATAAGGTTTAGCAAGCTCTAATAAAACCGTATTTTTTCTAGCAATCCGCTCTAAGGAAGCTTTTTTTTGATCGGCATCTATAGTTCCATTTTCAAGTTGCGCCCTCTTTGATGAGAGTTGATCGATAATATTTTCATAAAATTTTGAACTAACAATTTTTTCAACTACATTACGGGGTTGCTTGATATTTTTCAACTCTTTGAATATCTGATAAAAATGAAAAAGATACTCTGCACCATCGTGAGTTAATTTTGGATGCTTTAAGATAGCATTTTTTAAAAATACTTTTTCAATTCCTAGCATCGCAAACCGCCCAGCAGATCCTAACTCAGCAAAATCATCAAAAAGTCCTAGCTGATAATTCAACTTTCGCTTTTCAAATGGGTTAATAATCTTTTTATTTGGATGGTAAAATCCCTGAAAAAGAGAGCCCTCTCCCAAAACTTGCAGAGCAATAAAAAGCTCTTTAGCTACAGCCGAACCAATACCCTTAGCATATTCAAAAAGATGAATAAAAGACATCATATCATTTTCATTAACGAGCAAAGTATAAATATCCAAAACGGCTTTAATCTCTTTGGCATCAAAAAAACTCACCCCTCCACGCCGACGACAAGCAATATCAATCTCACGTAAAGAGGCTTCAATACCATCTGCTGAAGAGTTATTTCGAAAAATAACAGCAATTTCATCATGAGGAGTTTTCGAAGATGCTATCAGATGAGCTATAGCATGATACTGATCAAAGAGTTCCTCATACATCAAGAGTTTTGGAGCAGCAGCTTCACCTCTTCTTGTCACTTCTAATGATTTTGGATAGATACGTTCATTATAAGCTATGACCTTATTTGCTAAAGATAAGATAGGAATACTAGAGCGATAATTTTTCACTAAATTATGAATTTTTGCATTAGGATATTTTGTAGCAAAAGAGCCAATAATACTAATATCCGCTCCATTAAACGCATAGATACTTT
>JAYEPE010000311.1:0-9071 GCA_034723735.1 Campylobacterota bacterium
TGGCTTGAGTAAGAAAGAGGTAATCTCTTTGTAGCTAAGAGTTTAATAACCATAAACAAGGTAAAATCCGAAAAATATATTAAGGGATAGATTATGAATATTCGTAAACGTGCATTGACATTCGAAGATGTGTTGTTGGTACCTCGCTACTCTGAAGTTTTACCTAAAGAGGTGAATGTTGAAAGTATGTTTTCTCGTAACATAGCCTTAAAAGTTCCTATGGCTTCCGCCGCTATGGATACTGTTACAGAATACCGTGCAGCTATCGCTATGGCACGTCTAGGTGGTATTGGGATTATTCATAAAAATATGGACATCGAAACTCAGGCAAGAATGATTACCAAGGTAAAAAAATCAGAATCAGGAATTATTATTGATCCTGTTTTTGTTCATCCTGAAGCGACATTAGCAGATGCAGAGGCCCTTATGAATGAATTTAAAATCTCTGGTGTTCCTGTGGTAGATACACATAATAAACTTTTAGGTATTTTGACTAATCGTGATATGCGTTTTGAAAAAGATCTGACAAAACTTGCTATAGATACAATGACTCCAATGCCACTTATTACCGCTTCAAAGGGAATTTCTCTTGATGATGCAGGTGATATTATGAATAAAAATAAGATTGAAAAACTTCCTATCATTGATGAAGGAGGCTATCTTCAAGGCCTTGTTACTATCAAAGATATTAGAAAACGAATTGAATATCCTCACTCAAACAAAGACGCTTTTGGCCGTCTTTGTGTTGGTGCAGCTATTGGTGTAGGTCAGTTGGATCGTGCTCGTGCTTTAGTTGATGCTGGTGTAGATGTTTTAGTTATGGATTCAGCTCATGGACACTCTAAAGGTATTTTAGATTCTGTTAGAGCTATTAAAGAAGAACTAGAAATAGATATTGTAGCTGGAAATGTTGCAACTGCAGAAGCAGTTGAAGCTCTAATTGAAGCAGGTGCTGATGGCGTTAAGGTAGGAATAGGTCCAGGATCTATCTGTACAACACGCATCGTTGCTGGTGTGGGTGTACCTCAGATTTCAGCTATTGATGAATGCTCTAGTGTAGGTCGTAAATATGGTGTACCAATTATTGCAGATGGCGGAATTAAATACTCTGGAGATATTGCTAAAGCTTTAGCCGTAGGCGCTTCATGTGTTATGGCAGGTTCACTTCTAGCAGGGACTGAAGAGTCTCCGGGAGATACAATCAGCTATCAAGGACGTCAATATAAACTTTATCGTGGCATGGGAAGTATCGGTGCTATGAACAAAGGAAGTACTGATCGTTATTTTCAAGAGGGTACAGCGGCAGATAAACTAGTTCCTGAGGGTATTGAAGGTCGTGTTCCATTTCGTGGTTCTATTGGTGGTATTGTGCATCAGATGATGGGTGGGCTACGCTCATCTATGGGATATTGTGGTTCATCTAGTATTCAAAACTTCTGGGAAAAAGCAGAGTTTGTTGAGATTACGAGTGCAGGACTCAAAGAGTCTCATGTTCATGATGTAATTATCACAGAAGAAGCACCAAATTATCATATCTAGGGTCATTATATGAATGATAAAACCATCTATGCAAGTTTTTGGACACGTCTTGTTGCTTCACTGCTAGATACAGTTATTTTGGCTGTTCCAATAGGAGTACTAGTTTACTTTCTAAGTGATGGGCAATGGATGAATTTTGAGCAGTTTCAAAATGCTATACAGATGGCACAATATGGAAATGCCCAAGCACTCCAAGCTATGCCTCAAACAGATATGACGTGGGAGCTTCTTTTCGAAGTTTTGATGATGGTAATTATTATTGTTTTTTGGAAACGCTGGGCTGGAGCTACGCCAGGAAAAAAGATACTTGGTATTGAAGTAGTTAACTTTGAAGATAATGCAACTTTAACAAATAAACAGATGATTATTCGTTATGTGGGTTATATTATTTCGACACTTCCACTTCTGATCGGTTTTTTTATGGTTTTGTTTCGTCAAGATAGACGGGCTTTGCATGATTTACTCTCAGCAACAGCAGTTATTCATACAGATAGTAAATAGTTTATATCTTAATCACGTTAATAAAAAGGGGCAGATAAAATGAAACAGCAGACAAAAGCACTCCATGCAGGTTATGACAAAGATACTCAAAGTACTATGGCAGTACCAATTTATCAGACAACAGCATACGAATTTCGTGATGTTGAACATGCTGCGAATCTATTTGCTTTAAAAGAACTTGGTAATATTTATACACGTTTAAATAACCCAACAACAGATGTTTTTGAGAAGCGATTTGCTGAGATGGAAGGTGGTGAAGCAGCACTAGCAACTTCTAGTGGAATGGCAGCTATTTTTTATGCTATTGCCAATGCGGCAGAAGTAGGTGATAATATTATCTGTGCTTCACAACTGTATGGAGGCACGCTGACACAAGCATCGCATACACTCAAACGATTTGGGATAGAAGCACGTTTTTTTGATGTGCAAAATCCTGATTCCATAGAGGCGCTTATTGATGATAAAACAAAGGTTATATTTTTTGAAACCTTAACTAATCCAAGTATTGATGTAGCAGATATTGCTGCAATTACTGCTATTGCCAATCAACACAATATCTTAAGTATTGTTGATAACACAGTAGCTACTCCAGCACTATGTCGTCCTTTTGAGTATGGTGTTGATATTTCAGTACACTCAGCTAGCAAATATACTACAGGTCAAGGTTTGGCTATTGGTGGAATTATGGTTGAGCGCAAGGGTCTTGTTGATAAACTCAAAGGCAATGCACGATATCCACAGTTTAATGAAGCAGATGTCTCTTATCATGGTCTAGTGTATGTTGATGTGCCTTTACCTCCATACTCACTCCGTGCACGTCTCTCTCTTTTACGTGATTTAGGTGCGGTGGTCTCACCATTTAACTCATGGCTTTTCATACAAGGTCTTGAGACTCTACCACTTCGTATGCGTGAACATTCTCGTAATGCTCTTGTAGTGGCTGAGTTTTTAGAAGCACATCCATTAGTTTCAAAAGTGAATTATCCAGGCTTGAAATCCAATTCAAATTATACAAATGCTCAGAAATATTTTGAAAATGGAGCGAGTAGTGGATTGCTTAGTTTTGAAGTGAGCTCTTTAGATAAGGCTAAAGCAGTCGTGGATGCAATTAAGATTTTCTCTCTTGTGGTCAATATTGGTGATTCAAAGTCAATTATTACCCACCCGGCATCAACAACACATCAGCAATTATCAACTGAAGAGTTAAATGCTTGTGGTGTTCCTGAGGGGATGATTCGCCTAAGTATAGGGCTTGAAGCGCCTAGTGATCTTATTGATGATTTAAAACAGGCTTTGGAGGCATAACGACACTGTGTTAAACCTACAAACTCATACTGAACATTTTACAAGTCCACTCTATCTTGAGAGTGGACGAATCTTAGAGCCTTTCGATATTGCTTATGAAACCTATGGTGAACTTAATGATGAAAAAAGCAATGTCATTGTTATTACACATGCTCTAACTGGTTCACATCATGCCGCAGGATATTATGAGGGTGAGAGTAAGCCTGGCTGGTGGGATGGTTTGATTGGTGATGGTAAGGCGATTGATACAGAGAAATATTTTGTGATATGCTCTAATGTTATTGGAAGCTGTTTTGGTTCAACGGGTCCAATGTCGCAAATGTATCCTTATGATGAGCCCTACCGCTATAAATTTCCTGTTATCTCTATAAAAGATATGATAAAGGCACAACGTATTCTTTTTGATCGCTTAGGAATCCATAGAGTTCATGCGATTGTTGGTGGCTCTATGGGAGCTATGCAGGCGATGCAATTTGCAATTCACTATCCAAATTTTGCCAATAAAATTATTGCTATGGCAGGAACTTATGCAACACAGCCGTGGGCAATCGCTTTTAATAAGGTTGCCCAAGAGTCAATCCTTCGTGATCGTGATTTTAAAAAAGGCTATTATGACCCGAAAGAGATTGCACAGCATGGTCTTTCTGGTATGGCGATAGGTCGCATGGCAGGGCATATTAGTTTTCTCTCTCATGACTCTATGGCTCAAAAATTTGGACGTGCTTATAAACGTGATGATGGTTTGTATGAGCTTTTTGGAAAGTTTCAAGTGGAGACATATTTAGAATATAATGGCTATAACTTTACTAAATGGTTTGATCCACTTGCCTATCTATACATTACCAAAGCGATTAATATTTTTGACTTGGCACGTGGATTTGACTCTTTTGATGAGGCGATAAGTAAAATAAAAGCAGAGCTTTATCTTTTGAGTTTTGAATCAGATATGCTTTTTCGTCCTGATGAGATGAAAGTAATCTATGATTGTGCCATTAAAAATAGTCTTACATGTAAGTATTTTAATGTTGATAGTAACTATGGACATGATGCTTTTTTGGTAGAGATTGATAAGTTTGAACAGTATGTAAAGGATGCTCTTGAGTAAAAAAACAAACAAGTTTGAAAATCACTTAGAACGCTCTAAAGAGATTTTAGAAAAATTGATGAATCCTGAGATTACGATGAGTGAAAGTATTGAGGCGTATGAGACAGGAATGAAAGAACTCCAAGCCGCTCAAGAGATGCTTGAAAAGGCACAGTTGCAAGTTGAGGAGATTAAAGCCAATGGAGATACTTAGAGCAGCTATTTTACAACTTCCTAGTATTGGCATGAGTTCTACACGACTCTATCGTTATGTACGTCAAGCGCATAAAGAGGGAGTAAAACTTCTTGTTCTTGGTGAATATCTACTGAATCCCTTTTTTCATGAACTTCGTACACTCTCTATTGCGATGATAAAAGAGCAGAGTGAACACCAAATGAAACTGCTTCGAGAACTTGCTAAAACACATGATATGACTATAGTAGCGGCTATTGTTATTGTAAAAAAGAGAGAGCCTTATAAGATGATTGTTAAAGTCTCTCCACATTCGATAAGTTATTATGAACAACAAATTTTACTAAACTATAAACATTGGGATGAAGAGCAATTTTATGCGAATGAAAAAAAGGCATTATTTACACCTCCTGTCTTTAAAATTGATGGGGTTCGATGTGCTATTATGGCAGGTTTTGAACTACACTTTGATGCTCTTTTTGCTCTGCTAGAAAATAAAAATATTGATTGTTTAATTGTTCCAAGTATCTCCACTTTTGAATCACATCAGCGTTGGCAAGAACTTGTTAAGATGCGCTCTTTTACCCACAATTATTATATTTTACGAGCGAACCGTATTGGTGAATACCAAGAAGGTAAGCATCAATGGAAGTTTTATGGGGATTCTCTTTGTACTTCACCTGAGGGAATCATCCAATCGCATTTGGGTAATACTGAAGAGTTGATGATAGTAGATATCGACCATAAAGAGGTCTTGCAGGCTCGAAAAAGCTGGGGTTTCAAAGATGCTATGAAAGTACGTAAATAAAAGGCAGTCAATCATGATGGAATATTTTCACCGACAAGTCCAACTTTGGGGCGAAGATACACAAAGAAATTTGCAAGATAAAACGATAGTAATTATTGGAAGTGGTGGCTTGGGAAGTTCTTTAGCTTTTGCATTAGGTGCCTCAGGTATTGGAGAGATTCATATGGTTGATTTTGATGAGGTGAGTCTTCATAATATTCACCGCCAAATTGCTTTTAAGATGGGTGATGAAGGTAAACTGAAATGTGAAGTGACAGCAAGAATTATTCAAGAGCGTTGCCCTTATGTAAAAACTTATGCGCATAATTGTGATTTTGAAGCTTTTGCAAGCAAAGAGATAGCAGTTGATTTGATTATCGATGCCACAGATAATTTACCTACACGCGCAGCTATAAACACCTATGCCAAAGAGAGATCACTTCCTTGGGTATATGGTTCTGTAGAAGCTTTTAATGGACAAGTCTGTTTCTTTGAAGAGGCTTCCTTTGAAGATGTCTTTAAAATCACAAATAAAACCCCTGCAGGCATTGCCGCTCCAATTGTTATGCATATCGCTTCACTTCAAGCTAATCTTGCTCTGCGATTTCTAGCAGGTTTATCTGTAAAAAAAGATTATCTCTATTATCTATTTTTTAATAATGAGGGTGAACTCATAACACAAAAATTTGGACTCCCTAAAGGAAATATGTAGCTTTTCATACTTTTTTGACATTTTATTCCTCTATAGTGCTATAATTAAGTACTGCAAAGGATGTATTATGCGCATATTTCTCCTCTCTCTTCTTTTTTTAAATTTTCTTTATGCCGAAGTTACTATTGAATTTAAACAAGGCTGGCAACTTGTAGGTGTTCCTTCTGAGCTTAAGGATATGTCTTTATTTGATAATGATAATGTTGAAATTATTTGGGGCTTTGATGGTGAATCGCAGAGTTGGAAAGGCTACTCTCCCGATAGTGATTTAGAGCAGAAGATGATTGAAAAAGAGATTCCTTTTTTAAGTCAACTTGAGCCATGGCAGGCTATTTGGATATTTAGTAAACAAACATGGTCTTTACATGTAAAAGATTCTTCAGTCCCTACAGAGGTAAAAAATAATGCTATTATGCTTTATGAAGGTTGGAACTTAATTGAGATACCACAACAATCAGTTGTTTCAGACTCCTTTTTTGGTGATGCTCTTGTTTGGAAGTATGGTACTAACAGTGAGTGGCGTGTAAATGATGATAGTCTTGATTTTCCATCTATAGAGACTATTTCTGTGAGTGAAGGCTTATGGGTCAAAAGTAAAACTACACGAGAAATTAAAGTTGATGAAGAGCTTTCTGCTTTACATACTTTTAAAACAGAAGCATCTATGCTCTCTTATATTCGTACCATGGTGAAACTAAATAATTACGGCTATTATTATGGTCCCGTTGTGCCTGTTTTTATGCCTGAAACTTCAGGGACTCCTAATGATGATTTTTCGGGTGGTGCTACAGAAGATCTCAAAGGTGCAACAACAACCAATCTGCAAGAAGATGGGGTTGATGAGGGTGATATCTTAAAAAATGATGGTACTCATATCTTTAGTGTAGATAATAGTGCGCAAAAAATAATTGTCACTTCTTTTGATAAGATTGCAAGTCAAGAGTATAAGCCACTGTATGAAATTGATATGAAAGATAAAAATATTGTTGAGATGTATTTAGAAAACTCTCGATTAAGTGTTATTTCAAGCAAAGCATATATTTATGATAAACCTACTGATTTTGATATACCTCCAGCTGTTATGAATGCATCATCACAACGTATGATAGCTCCTTATTATGATATTACGCAAGAATTTATATTGGATATTTTTGATGTTTCAGATATAAGTGCTATCACTTCACTTTCTTCATATACGATTGATGGTAACTATAATAGTAGTCGTCTTATTGATGGAAAACTTTTTTTAATTAGTCAGTTTTATCCTCGTGTCGATTATGAGTACCCAAAAGTTTATGTTGAGACACCTTGTAGCAATCTTGATCGCAATGAAATTTATGGTAATTGTATGGGAGAAATGGTCTGTAATGAAGGTGAGGAGTGTAAGATTACTCAAGAGTGCTCCTATGGGTCTGATTACGAAGCCTGGACAAAGAATGAATGTTATCAATATGATTATGATGAGAAGGGTGCTTGGAAATATGATTATGATAACCCTATTGTCAAGAGTGAAAATCTTATCCCTCATATTACAAGTGATACTGAAGTAGCAAGCTTAGTAACACCTTCAAAATTTTATGCACCAAATAAGCTTGATCAACGCGCTAATATTACATCTATTAGTCGCTTCGATACTCAAAGTACCTTGCGTGATGAGAGTATCTCTTTTATAGGTAATACACATACTTATTATGCATCACTGAACTCTTTGTATCTTGTTTCAAGTCAATATCCCTATTATTATGATTTTTCACACTCTAAAATGCAAGAGATGATTTATAAATTTTCTCTTGGAGAGACAATGGCGTATAAAGGACGAGGATCTGTTGCGGGAACAGTGTTAAATCAATTTAGTATGAGTGAAAAAGATGAGTATTTACGTATTGCTACAACGATAGGAAATTCTTGGTCGAATGAGGGTACTAATAATTCTGTATTTACCTTAAAAGAGCGTGATGAAAAACTTGAAATACAAGGAACACTTTCAGGTTTAGGCAAAGAGGGTGAGACGATCAAAGCTGTGCGTTTTATGGGTAATCGAGGTTTTGTAGTGACATTTAAGCAAACAGATCCACTTTATACCCTTGATATGAGTGACCCTCTTAATCCTACCAAGGTAGGAGAACTTTCCATTCCTGGATTTTCTTCATACTTACATGTAATCGATGAAAATAGAGTATTGAGTATTGGACGTGATGCAGATGCTACGGGAAGAGCTTTAGCCTTGCAGGTATCACTTTTTGATATTAGCGATTTTGCAAATCCACAACTTGCAAATAAAATTAAGATAGGTGATGACTCTCTACATAGTTCTACTCGAAGTGAAGCAGAACATAATCATAAAGCCTTTATTTATCGTGCTAGTGATATGATATTTGGATTTCCTTTTACGGATTACTCAAGTGGAATTTATACAGAAAGCCTTGGGGTGTATCAAGTAGATGGTATGAATATCAATAAACTCCATACTCTAACAACTTCTACTCCAAATAATTGGGGCAATAGTGCAAGAGGTTTGATATTTAATGATAATGACAAGGTTCACGCCGCACTATTTAAAGGCTCAAATATTATGAGCGATATTGTAAAGTAGGAGAAAATGATGAAATATTTAGTAAGTTTAGCGCTGATTTTAGCTGTGTTTAGTGGATGTAATAGTGAGAGTAGTTCTGATACAGAGGGAGATGCAGTTAAAAATGTCCCACAACCTAATGTAAAAAATGCTGATTTACAACCACCTAAACCACCTTCACTATAAGAGAGCCTAGAAAAGGTTCTCTTCGTTAATAATACTTAAAAGCTCCATCGCTTCTTTATCGCCAAGTTCGCTAGCTTTTTCAAACCAGATACTTGCTTTGTGAAAGATATGCAGATGACGCAGTATGTCACTATAGGTCTCAAATAGAGGCAGAAGAACTAACTCCTTTACCTTTGGTGCGTTTTAATAGCA
>JAYEPE010000312.1:0-1729 GCA_034723735.1 Campylobacterota bacterium
GAATAAAAAGCCCCAATCTAGTACAAATACGCCTATTGTAACCCTTTTTCATGGTCTTGAGGGTTCTTATAAATCACCCTATATTATAGGCATGATGAGTGCACTTGAAAAGGCTGGTTTTAGTAGTGTTGTTATGCATTTTCGAGGCTGTTCTGGAAAAGAAAATCTCCTGCCGCGTTCCTATCATAGCGGTGAAACAGGTGATGCCAAAGCATGGATAGCGCATTTGCAAAAGTGCTACCCTCATGCACCACTTTTTGCTATTGGTTACTCTCTTGGTGGCAATATGCTTTTAAAACTTATCTCCGAGTGGGGAGAGTCATCACCGCTTAAAGCATCCGTATCCATATCTGCCCCGATGCAACTTGATATCTGTGCTAATCAGATGAATAGAGGATTTTCTAAAATCTATCAAGCGCATCTTGTGAAGCATCTGAACCATTCACTTACAAAAAAATACCAAAAGCATCCTATGCAATCGCTCTTGTCATTTAAAGAAAAAGATATTAAAACAATCAAAACATTTTGGGAATTTGATAATATTTATACCGCGCCTATTCACGGTTTTGCTTCAGCAAAAGATTACTATAAACGCTCAAGTTCTAAGCAGTTTCTAAAAGATATTAAGCAAAAAACGCTCATTATTCATGCACTAGATGATCCTTTTATGACACCTGAGGTTATTGCTAAACCTGAAGAAATTTCAGAGAATATTGAGATGGAACTTTACCCTCATGGAGGTCATGTCGGTTTTATCAGTGGCAGTTTTTTCAATCCTAAGTATTGGTTAGAAAAACGCATACCTCACTATTTTATGCAATGTCAAGAGAACTCTTAATAATTTTTGTTATTATTTCAAAAAAGGAAAGAGATGACCTATCCAAAATTTTATGATGATGTAGAAAACATCACTTTATATGACCCACTTTCAGAACTACTTGGTAGTTTCGAAAAAGGAATGATTAACTTTAAATATATTCAAATTGTTAAAGCAGCGGGGCATAGTTGTCCTACAGTTGCTGGTGCATATCTTATGACACTCACTGCTATTAAAGCGCTATATCCTGAGGGAAATGGTGTTCGCGGTCAGATTGATGTCTCTTTTGGTGAAAAACTCGAAGATGGTGTAGCTGGAGTTATTGGCAATGTTGTTACTCAAATTACAGGGGCAACAGATAGAAGTGGTTTTAAAGGACTCAATGGGAAATTTGCACGTCACTCTTTAATGCATTTTGATACTGCTACTAAGGCATCAGCACGCTTTATGAGAACTGATACCAAAAAAACTGTTGATGTTTTTTATAATCCAAGTAGTGTTAAACCTCATCTAGAGCAGATGCCTTTAATGCAAAAGATTATGCAAGGAAGTGCTACGCCTGAAGAGAAAAAACGTTTTGGTGAGCTATGGCAGATGCGTGTTGAAGATATCTTATGCAGACACAATAATGATGAAAAGGTTATTTCTATCACTTACATGTAAAGGATAGTAAAAAATATTATTTGTACGTCAAGTTAGTTTTGCTACAATATCTTATGTCTAAAATTAAAGATTTAAAAAGATTAGCACAAGATTTGTCACTTTTGTATGTTGAAGACGATCAAGCATTAAGAGAAGCAACGTCTGAACTTTTTCAAGGTCTGTTTCAAGAGCTTTTTCTTGCCCAAGATGGCTTAAATGCTCTTGAGATTTATGAAGAGTATTTTGATAAAAAAGATTCTTATATTGATC
>JAYEPE010000313.1:0-9066 GCA_034723735.1 Campylobacterota bacterium
GGATCAGCAGTAAATGGATCTAAAAATGCAGTTTCAATGTCAACTTTAAGTATCATATCTGACTTGTTAATCGGCTGCCATGCTTCGATTGAAGAACCATCAAATGGAAGACCATTTTCAAGTTGATTAGCATTCACAGCGCTCATTCTATAACTAATATGGTGCCATGCACCTTTAATATCTGTAAATCTAAAGTCAACAAATTGAACTTCATTCTCTTCACAATATTTAAAAAACTCTTCTGTAGAATTTACAAATTTTCCCATTAACAACTCCTAAGGATTAAAATTGCAAATAGTATAGCGAAAATGAGGATAAAGCTAAGTTGATAAATTGATTAAAAATTAACCATTGTGCGTTTACGGTTTCTAAAGGTAGCACACTGAGTGTAACCTATTGATTTTGCAAAAACTTCAATTTTGTCTCGAAATAGTCCAATTTGTTGTGGAGAGTGAGCATCAGAGCTGAAAGTAATAGGGATATCTAAAGAGAAAGCAAGTTTTAAAAGTTCTTTTGAAGGATAGGGCTCACCGATGGGTTTTCGGTATCCTGCAACATTAAGTTCAAGAACCATATCTGCCTTTTTGATAGCCTGCATCGCTTTAAGAGCTATGGATTCTATGGATTGCTTAGGAAGATATTTGAAGACTTTAATCAGATCAATGTGTCCTACAATATCAAAATGACCGCTTTGTGCCATCTGCTCAATCAAATCAAAATATTTTTGCCAAATACTATCAATATCTTCATGTTCATATTGCCCAATAAACTCAGGATTATCAAAGCCCCACTCATTAATAAAATGCACAGAGCCAATGAGGTAATCTACATCAGCATCTAAAATACGTTTATCCATATGCCCTGGCAAAAAATCAACCTCATAAGCAAATAATATTTCGATTTTATCAGCATATTTTTCTTTTACATGTAAGACTTCATCTCTATATTTTTGCATCTCATCAAAAGACATACGATACTTTGGATCAAAATCCATAGGTGCATGATCGGAAAATCCAAAGATGTCGATTCTTTGCTCTATCGCTTTAAGAACATACTCTTGTATAGTTCCTTCAGCATGATGGCAGAGTGTTGTATGGTTATGTAAATCAACGCGCATTAGAAATTCTCCAAAGTTTTTGTGAATATATAGCGATATTATAGTACAATTGAGGCAATAATGAATTATCAGGAGTGCTTGCAATGACCCAAGAAGAGTTAGATGCGCTGATGAGCGGAGATTTAGACCTCGGTGACCTTGAAGAAGAAGTCGAAGCTGAAGATGCTTTAGAAGAGGCTGTAGAAGAAGAGAGTGATGTTGCTGAGGAAGAGATTACAGAAGAAGAGGACAGTGCTTATAAAGCATCTGCTACAAATCATATGCCTCCACCGGCAACTGATGATCATAAGGTTGTACATCAACTTGATGATGTAACAAAAGAGAGCGAAGAGAAAGCGACTGAAATCTTTGATATTATTGAAGGTATTAGTAATGATATGATGGATTCTGAAGCGAAAGCTCAAGAAGGTATTGATCTTATTGCATCGAATATTGAACTTTTTAAAACTTTAAGTACAAAATTTCCGGGTGTTGAGGTTTTTAAGACTCAACTAGAAAAAAATGAACAAGCAATAGAGGGTGGAAATGAACTTTTAGAAACTCTCCAAAATAGTGGCGATAGCATTATGAATGTGATGGATATTATGCAGTATCAAGATATACATCGTCAAAAAATAGAGCGAGTTATCAATGTTATGCGCGCACTTTCAGGCTATATGAATGCACTCTTTGAAGGACGTGTTGAAGATGATAAACGTGTCTCTTCCGCAACACATTTGCCAGGAGATGATAATACTGAAGATGTCGTTTCGACTGATGATATTGAAGAACTTTTAGCCTCTTTTGGTCAAAAATAACGCCCAGAAGTGAATTGATGAAAAAAGTAGAACTCCTTTCCCCTGCGGGAAATCTCGAAAAACTTAAAATTGCTATTGACTATGGTGCGGATGCTGTTTATGGGGGTGTTAGCCATTTCTCTTTACGTATTCGCTCTGGTAAAGAGTTTGATATGGAGAGTTTTCAAGAGGGTATTGATTACGCTCATGAGCGTGGCAAAAAAGTTTATGTGACTATCAATGGCTTTCCTTTTAACTCACAACTATCACTTTTAAAGAAACACATTTTAAAGATGGCAGAGCTTCAGCCTGACGCTTTTATTGTTGCTACCCCTGGGGTACTTGCACTTGCTCATAAATTAGCACCACAAATCCCACTGCACCTTTCTACACAAGCTAATGTTATGAATGTTCTTGATGCGCAGATTTATTACGATATGGGAGCACGCCGTATTATTGTAGCACGTGAAATTTCACTCAAAGATGCTTGTGAGATTAAAAAAGAGATTCCCGATTTAGAGATTGAAGTCTTTGTGCATGGCTCTATGTGTTTTGCCTATAGTGGGCGTTGTCTTATCTCTACACTACAAAGTGGACGGGTTCCTAATCGTGGATCTTGTGCGAATGATTGTCGTTTCCCTTATGAGCTTTACGCGGCAAATCCTGAAACAGGAACACTTTTTAGGCTAGAAGAAGACCCAGGAATTGGAACCTATATTATGAATTCAAAAGATCTGAATTTAGCTTCACATATGAAAGAGATTTTAGATTCTGGATGTGTGGATTCTGTGAAAATTGAGGGACGTACCAAAACATCATATTACGCAGCAATTACAGCAAAGACATATCGATGGGCTTTAGATGACTACTTTAATGATAAATCAAATCCTGATGAGTATCAAAAAGAACTTCATACCATGCAAAATCGTGGTTTTACCGATGCTTATTTGATTAATCGTCCTTTTGAAAAACATGAAGATCAAAACTTGGACTACACTATGATGATGGGGACACATCAGGTCACTGGTATGGTTACGCAAGAGGGTACGCACTTTATGTGTAAATATAAGACTTTTCCTGAAGATATTTTAGAGATAGTTGCTCCAAAACATAGTATAATTACGCCTGTTGATAATGAGATTGGAAGCATTACATGTAAGGATGATGGACGTTATTATATTAGATTTAAAGAACTCCGCGCAGAAAATGGAAAAATTTGGGAATCTGTTCATAGTGGCAATCTTAATCCAATCGTGTTACCTACACCATTACCTGCGTACACATTTTTTCGGATACCCGCTACCGATGATATGATGAGTGCGCCACCAAAAATTTAAATTCAAACCTAAGGAAAAAAATGAAATTTGTCTCAATTATAATTGGAAGTAAAAGTGATTATGAAGTTATGAAATCGTGTGCAGACACACTTGATAATTTTGGAGTACCCCATGAGTTAGTTATCTCTTCAGCACACCGTTCACCTGAGCGTACAAAAGAGTATGTAAACAGTGCAGAAGCAAAAGGTGCGCAAGTTTTTATCGCAGCAGCAGGTATGGCAGCACACTTAGCAGGTGTATTAGCTTCAAAAACTGTAAAACCAATTATTGGTGTTCCTATGAGTGCTTCGGCTTTAAGTGGTATTGATGCACTTCTTTCAACTGTACAGATGCCAGCTGGAATGCCAGTTGCTACAGTTGCTATTGGTAAAGCAGGAGCAATTAACTCTGCATATTTAGCGATGCAGATTTTAGCACTTAGCGATGAAGATCTTCGTGTAAAATTACTTGAAGACCGTATTGCAAAAGCGAAAAAAGTTGAGATGGATTCATTAGAGATTGAGACCATAATCAAATAAAGGCAATAAAATGGATGAAATATGGATGGATATCAATGAGTATAGTGAATTAACACGACTTGAAGTTTCTGCAATTGAAGATTTAATAGATCGCGGCAAACTTACTAGTAAAGAAGAAAATGGTATTATCTATGTTGATCCAGCTAAGGGTGCTCAAGTTGTAATTCCTACTCAAGAATTATCAACATCTTCAGAGATTGTTGTAGGCCCTCAGTTTGTTGAAAAGACTATTGGTACTATTATTAATCTTCATGAAAAAGTCTTGGGTGCTAAAGATGAAACTATTGACTCTATAAAGAATGAAAATATTTTTTTAAAAGAGGCACTCGCTTCACTTCAAGAACTCTATGAGGAAGATCGACGCACTATTGATACTCTGACAAAGCAGCTACAACTTTCACAAAAAGAGGTAGAATTTATGCGTCGTAAATATAAACTAATGTGGGGTAAGGTTGTAGATGAATATGCCGATAAAAAAGAGTAGCATTTGAATATTGCACCTGAATGTGTTGGCTGTATAGTAGGGCAGAGTGAACGTGTTTGTGATGCTATTAATGCTAATGCGGATTTAAAAGAAAAAATAACCTTACATGTAAGCCAAGCCTCTAAAGATTTTAACTTTGCACAAACCCCTCCTGAAGTTGCTAGTGATGTATATGAAGATATGGCTCGTCTTGCTAATAAAGAAGACTTGTATCAAGAGCTTAAAGAGAGTGCCACGCAGAAGGCTTTAGGTTTTATTCCCTCTTTACATGTAAGTGTAAAAACTTCAGATGATAAGCTTCTTAGTTTACTAAAAATTGCAGTTGCTGGTAATGTTATAGATTTGGCAGCTGAGCTTAGTTTTGATTTGGATGAAGAGTTAGATAAGATTTTTCATACTGATTTCGCAATCGATGATGTTGTACTTTTAAGAGAGCAACTCTCAAAGGCAAAAACCTTGCTCTATATTGGAGATAATGTAGGTGAGCATATCTTTGATTATCTAGCTATTGAAACCTTACAAAATTTATATCCACTCTTACATGTAAGCTATATGGTAAGAGGAAATCCTATCATTAATGATGTGACTATGAAAGAGGCGAAAGAAGCAGGCTTTGATAAGCTTTGCAACTTAGTCGATAGTGGAGTAAATACCCCAGGATTCGTTTATAATCGCGCTACATTAGAGGCTCAAGAGCTTTTTGATAGTGCTGATGTAGTCATAACTAAAGGGATGGGGAATTATGAGTGTCTTTCTCCATCACCACGTAAAAACCTACTGTATCTCTTAAAAGTAAAATGTAATGTTGTTGCTAATTCTTTAGGGCAAGAAGTAGGCGATATCGTCTGCAAGTTAAATTAAAAATCAATTCCCAGTCCAACTAAAATCTGATAATCATCTTGTTGTGGAACTGTTGCATCTTCTTTTTTTGTTGGAGAGTGAAGATAGTCCCAGATAAAAGTGAAGTCCAGATCAAGCCAAGATGTGAGTTCATTCTCTAGTTTTGTAAGCATATGATGTTTATAATCACCTGATAGTGCATCTGTAAAGGTAAATTGGTAGTCTAAAATAAGGTCCATATCTTTGATGAAAATTCTATATCCAAAAAGAGATTCAATATTTTTAGCTATAGCAATTTCCATTTTTGTATTCAGTTGAGCTGCCCATGATTGACTCTCTTTTTCTGAGTCTTTTTCAACTGTTTCATATCGTGTTTGAATGAGAGCAGGTCCACTTGAAATATCCCATTCCAAATGGGAATTACGTGCTACAGTGTAACCCACAGCTACTTTTTTTGTCAACTCATGTTGAATATTTTGAAAAGGGTCACTAAAATACTCGAGTGACAAGGCAGTAAGAAAGAATTTTCGGGTAATAAAAAGGTCAAAAGTCTCTTTAAGACGATGATTGTCAGTCGTACTCTCATTCTGTTTTTGAGATATATTTCCTAAGTAAGTAAACATCAGGCGTGTTGTAGATGTACGTCTTTGGAGTTTCACTTGAGTGTTAAAATCCAATTGGTCACTATTTCCAATTTTTTGATTATAACTTACTGTAGCTTTTCCTGACCAGTAGTTAAGCTCTTTTTCGCCACTATGGGCTATTGAAATAACTTGTGAACGTGGAAATTCTAAGGTATTGTTTCCTTGTATAATTTTTATACTTTTTTGAGTAAGTCGTATAATACCTGAGACTTGGATTTTAGTGTTATCTAATTTGAAAAAGCCTGTACTGTTTTGATCTTCTTTTGTTTGAATACTAACTGTCATAATTTTGTGTGTTCGTAGTTGAAAAATATCTTTAAATTCAAAAGTTAGAAGATTTAACTTGTCGCTATCAAATTCAAGATCATTATCTTGATAGGCTTTGAATTTTCCCTTAAGCCATTCTCCAGACTTTAGCTCGATCCAGTCATAATTTACAGGAGTAGGTGCTAGTCTTTCCCAAGCATAGGCATTTTCATTATTATAGCTATCAATCATACTATCAGTTACAAGATCATTTTGTTTCTCTTTATCACTTTCAATAGCGATATTCATAATCTCTTTTTCACTAAGTCCTGAGGTGTCTTTTATTGTAATTACAGAGTTTTCTTCAGGGGCATTTGTATCTTTTGACTCAGCCATAAGCGTAGATGACAGTAGTAGTAAAAAGCTAAAAGTTATTATATAGTTCATTGAAACGAATTATACATAAACTTTTTTAAGGGTGGCGCTGTTTCCAGAGTTCTTGTAAATTATCTTTGCTAATTGTGTTTACATGTAAGCTTCGTAGCTTACTTGTATTGTAAATATTTCCCGAAAGAGTGAGGTCACCGTTTTTGATAGTTGCATATTCAAAATTTTCTGTTTTTTTATTAAAAAGCAAAATAGAACCATCTTTAGTTTCAATCCAATGTAAAAAAGCATCCCCTTGAAGTCGCCCTAGAAAAGAGCTGCCATCACTTTGCGTAAAACTTTGAATATTGGTGCGTGTTGCTGTTGCAAAAAGTAAGGTACTGAGTAAAATTATAAGAAGCATTTTCATTGGAGTCCTTAGTGGTATATCGTAGTGCTCATTACATCACCACGAGATGAGATATTTTCAATAATAATATTATTTTCATGATAGCGGTTGAGATTCTCACTGTAAAAAAGATTTTTTTCATGACCGTGTTCAAAAGGAGAGATATCGAGTGTCGCACGATTGGCTTCTATGAGATCTACGCCTTTATTGTTTTTATCAGCATTAACCATATTGGCATGAATATTTGTACGAATAATATCTTCATTGACTTTCCAGATTGCCATCCCTCCTTTAAAAAGACCATCAATAGCAAAAAGTCCACGGTCATAACCGCTATTGTGACGGTTTTCTAGTAGAAGATATTCACTCTCATTAATGGGAATTTTAATAACATTATAATCATTTGAGCGAGTTTGGTTTAGGTTTACATGTAAGGAGTTATTTACGTGAATGACCTCAGGTTCAACCCAGCCATTTTGAATTTTACTCCAAGCACATAGATGTGTTGGAGAAGCACCCTCTGCTTCGCCAAAAGCTTTTGTACCCCACATGCCTGAACCCATAAGACCAAAGTATCCAATACCTGCAGAATCAGGTTCTGCTGAGGGTGTTGTATCGTATAAATCAGGAAGTCCAAAAGCAGCGTGACCTAGTTCATGGGCGATAATTCCGATAGAGGCATTTCTTCTGTTATTATTATGCCGCTCTCCAAAAACAGCGTAATTTCCACCCCCTGAACATCCCATCAGCGAGACACCATCAAGCTGAGGTGTATTATCTGCTGTTGTGCAGTATTGATGCGCAAAGACACCGGGTAAGCTACTTGGAGAATAGGCTTCTTCATTGCCTGCAACAATAAAAATAATCAAAAGTTCTTCTGAAGCAAGCTTGCCATCATTATCGCTATCAAATTGAGAATAATCGATATAAGAATCAAGTTGTGTCAAAGCCTCTTTAAAATCAGGATGCAAGAGTCTATAATTATTTTCAGGATTAGGATGATTTTTCAGAAGTTTGATACTCATAACTCCATCATTAGGTGTAGCATGATTTTCACTAGCAGGTAAAAAGCTAAATGTATTTTTAGAGTTTTGGGCGTAAAAATGGTTGAGTTGACCTTCTTGATTTCCGAAGATGATTTGACTCCATACTGCAGGATCATTATCAGTAAATTCGATATCAAAATAACTAAGTTGCACAACAAGTAGAGACCTGCTTAGTTGTGTGGCAATGGGAGCAGAATTTGGAGTATCTTTTGAAGAAGATGGCGCTTCACCACAGCCTTGAAATAGTAGCAGAGTTAGTAAAAAAGGCATTAAAATTTTCATGCCTATATTGTATCGTATTAGAGTGTATAAAAAGTGTTTGGTATAATGTCAAAAATCATTACATGTAAAGAGAATATTTTATGATAACATTTAGCGACTTACTCCTCAAACTTCAGATGTTTTGGAAAGAACAAGGTTGTAATATTGTACAGCCTTATGATATTCCAGCTGGTGCAGGAACTTTTCATCCTGCTACATTTTTACGCTCACTTGATTCTCAGCCGTGGTCAGTTGCTTATGTAGCACCCTCGCGCCGTCCAACAGATGGGCGATATGGTGAAAACCCTAACCGTTTGGGAAGTTACTATCAGTTTCAAGCCCTTATAAAACCAAGTCCTGAAAATATTCAAGAACTTTATCTTAGGAGTTTGGAGTATTTAGGACTTAACTTAAAAGAGCATGATATTCGCTTTGTAGAAGATAATTGGGAATCACCAACACTTGGAGCTTGGGGTCTTGGCTGGGAAGTTTGGCTCAATGGTATGGAGGTAACACAGTTTACATATTTTCAACAAGTAGGCGGTATTGCGTGTGACCCTGTAGCTGTTGAGATTACTTACGGAACAGAGCGTTTGGCTATGTATCTTCAAGGTGTTGATTCTATTTTTGATATTGTTTGGAATAGGAATGAACATGGGACTACTTACTATAGAGATATCCATAAAGAGAGTGAAATACAGTTTTCAAAATACAATTTTGAAATAGCTGACACTACTATGCTTTTTGCAGACTTTGAGGCGAAGGCAGTAGAGTGTCAAAAAGCATTAGAAGCAGGATTACCACTCCCTGCTTATGATTTATGTATGCTGGCTTCAAATACTTTTAACACTCTTGATGCACGAAAGGCCATCTCCCAAACTGAACGTGCCAACTATATCTTAAAAATCCGTGAGCTTTCTCGTGGGTGTGCAGAGTTGTATAAGGCGCAAGAGGCAGAACGTTTGGAGCGCGTTAAGGCATAAGTTAGATGCAGACTCTCATAGGACAGATAGAGCACGTTC